>JAAHHL010000320.1 GCA_010672185.1 Caldora sp. SIO3E6
TGGCGGTCCTAAATCCCTACGGTAATCATTTAGTTAGCTATCAGCTATCAGCTGTCAGCTTTCAGCCAAAGAGTTAATAGCTGACAGCTGATAGCCACTTCTAATTCACCATTATCTTCAATATCTAATGCTGCCTCGATTATTATCAATTCGCTATCTAATTATCACCTTCATTGCAGTTTTCAGCTTCTTGAGCATCAGTTCTCCTGCCGACGCTGCTGTAGACAAATATGTTAGACGTTATCTTCAAGTTCCAGAGCCAGTCTCTCTAGATATGGATCAACAGGGTAATACCAAGCTATTTTCTGCTGAGGATCTGTCTACTGGCAAAGAGCTATTTGAGACAAATTGTTTGAATTGTCATGTTGGGGGAGAAACTTTACCATTCCCGACCGTATCTCTAGCTCTAGATAGTTTGGCTGGTGCAACACCACCTCGTGATAACATCAACGGTATAGTAACTTTTCTCAGGTACCCAATGACCTATGATGGCTACGAGGAAACCTATTGGTGTCGGGAAGTTACAGAACAATGGATGCCCCAGGAACAAATCGAAAAATTAGCAGCATTCGTTCTCAGAGCAGCCCAGAAAGCTCCAGGGTGGGGGGTAGAGGAATTCTGATAGTGATATTGTAGGGAGACAAGGGGGACAAGGGAGACAAGGGGGACAAGGGAGACAAGGGGGACAAGGGAGAACTCCTAATTCCCCATTCCCAAACAACAAATGACAAATAACAAACAACAAACAACAAACAACAAACAACAAATAACAGTTCCCTTTGTGGATTTCAAGCTGCAACATCAGCCAATACAAGCTCAACTGCAACAAGCTATTCAAGGGGTAGTGCAGCAAGGAGACTTTATCTTAGGTAAAGCAGTTACAGATTTTGAAGCTGCATTTGCTCAGGCTTGTGGTGTAGAGTACGGTATCGGGGTCGGATCTGGAACTGCTGCGATCGCTCTGGGATTACAAGCTTGTGGTATTGGTGCTGGAGACGAAGTAATTCTACCTACGAATACCTTTATTGCTACCTTGATTGGTGTAGTGCAGACCGGTGCAACCCCTATTCTAGTAGATTGTGACCCCAATACTGCCCTCATTGACCTCAAAGCTGCTCAACAGGCGATTACTGGTAAAACTAAAGCAATTGTACCAGTACATCTCTATGGTCAGATGGTTTCTCCAAGTCAGTTATTAGCATTAGCTGATGCTCACAACTTGTTGATTTTTGAAGATGCGGCTCAGGCTCACTTGGCTCAACGGGAAGGTTATATTGCAGGCTCGATTGGCAAAGCAGCTGCTTTGAGCTTTTACCCCAGTAAGAACTTGGGAGCTTTTGGCAGTGGGGGCATAGTACTTACCAAGGATGCTACTGTAGCCGAAAAAGTGCGATCGCTACGTAATTATGGAGCACCTCAAAAATATTTACACACAGATGTTGGTACTAACAGTCGCTTAGATACTCTGCAAGCAGCGATTCTTAGTGTCAAGCTACCCTATTTAGCTCAGTGGAATCAATCCCGTAACTCAGCAGCTCAAGAGTATGATACCCTTCTAGAGCCGTTACAATCCCAAGGTATTTTCCCTATCCACAATCAGAGTATTACTGGTCACATTTATCATCTCTACGTCATTCGAGTCAGTGCAGCTTGTCCTCTAGATAGGCAAACTATCCAAGAGCAACTTACCGCCTCAGGGATTCAAAGCGGCATTCATTATCCCATCCCCTGCCATCTCCAACCAGCTTACCAATATTTGGGATATCAACAGGGGGACTTCCCTAACGCCGAAACACTTTGCCAGGAAATTTTGTCTCTACCTATGTATCCGGGTATAAACTCAGCTCAAATCAGTTATGTTGTTGATTCCCTCGGAAGAATTAGGTGTTAGGTTTTAGGTGTTAGGTTTTAGGTTAGAACTTTTGGGTTATGCAATATCGCAGCAAAATTCCCCTTGCCCTTGAGCGCTACTTGTTCGACGGATTGCTTATTGCCTTGCTGGTAATTCTGTATACACCTTTGCTCATCCACTGGTGCGATGGCTGGCTCAACAAAACTATCAGCTTGGAGCATGAATACTTCAGTCACGGCTTGATTGGTATACCTTTTGCTACCTATCTTGGCTGGAAAAATCGTCAGCAGTGGCATCAGCTGCCAAGTACTACCCATCCTTCGGGTATTGCCTTACTGGTATTAGGAGGATTATTTTATTTAACTGGTCAATCAGAACTAGTAAACTTATCCCTTCCTTTGTTATTAGTTGGTCTTTGCTTGTGGTTTAAAGGTATTCCTGGCTTGAAGCTGCAAAGTTTTCCACTACTACTGATATTTTTAGCCACACCAACCGCAGTTCCCTACCTAATTTCACCTTATATCTTACCCTTACAAAGATTCATTGCTGCTATAGCAGGCTTTTTCCTCACCCATTTGGGTATGGATGTTAATGTTAGTGGGATTAACTTGTTAGTTGGGGGACGAGTTGTCGAAGTTGCTCCTCACTGTGCAGGACTGAAAATGTTGTTTACTAACCTCTATGTAGGCTTGATATTAGTTTACTGGATGGGTACTTGGAAGTCAGCCCAGAAGACAACCCTGTTTTTCTTGGGGACAATCTTTATCAGTGTTAGTGCTAATATCGTCCGCAATTCCTTTCTTACCTTCTTTTATGGAACTGGTAGAGATGGAGCATTTCATTGGCTCCACGATTCCTGGGGAGGTGATATTTATTCTGCTGGTATGTTAATTATGTTGGTAGTACTTCTAAATACCCTTGACAGATATTATCCAATGGCTAATAGGGAATAGCTGATGGCTAATTGCTAATTGTAGCTGAGCTTAGCAGTATTGGGAACTGACCAGTTTAAATCCCTCAATTCGCAACTCTTGGATTAAATCCAACATTATCTGGTAAGACTGTTGCTGCCTGAGTATTGCCCAAAGCATCATAGGCTTCGGCTCGGTTATAGTAGGCAATTGCATCTTCGGGATTAAACGTAAGTGCTTGAGTACAATCTTCAATGGCTTGCTGAAAATTGCCCTGCCCGAGATGCTGATTTGCTCGATTAGCGTAGGCTTCAGGATAGTAGGGTTGTTAACTACGGCTGATTTTGTGTGAAGTAATACTAACAACAGATAGAAAGGGGAGAGTATTCAAGAACTGATAGATGAGCCAAAACTAACACCTCGATATAATTCCTCGATAGCTACCTCCAATTCAACACTCTGCAAAACTACCCGTTCACCGGCTTCATAAACCTCCGTTTCCCATCGCTCTCCCTGCTCATCTCGTACCCGACGGCGACACTCCACCTGTATTTTATCCTGTGCGATTAATACATATTCTTCCAATGATTCAATTTGTTGATAATCCTCAAACTTCTCCCCCCGATCAAACTGTTCCGTAGAAGGAGATAAAACTTCAGCAATCAATTTAGGATAGCGTTTTACATATCTATCTTCACTATCTCGAGGATCACAGGTAACGAAGGCATCTGGATAGTAGAAAAACGCATCCGCATAATTAACTTTGACATTACCTGAGCGAACTGAGCAACCTTGAGCTCGGACTTTTTGGCGTAAGAGTTCAATTAAATTGAGTGAGATTTCATCATGGTCATCGCTTCCCCCCGCCATTGCATAGACTGAACCATATCGGTATTCATGCCGGATGCTACTGTCACCTTCGAGCACAAGGTAGTCTTTTAGGTTAAATCCAGATGGAATAGCAATCATAAGTGGGGTTGGTTGAATAAGTCCATTGAGAAAGGATTTTGAAGTAACAAGTAACAAGTAACAAGTAACAAGCTAGGATTGGTTAGGGGTAGAGAATTGGGAGCAATGAACAATACAATCAGAATTCAGGAACGAACTGAGTTATTTGCAATTAGAGTGGTTAAAGCTTACGTGGAATTAAATAGAAAACATTTTGATGATGCAAGCAAAGTACTTTCCAAGCAACTGCTTAGAGCCGGAACCAGCATAGGCGCTAATTGTGCCGAAGCTGAATTTGCTCAGTCTCACAAAGACTTTATCTCCAAATATTCCATTGCCCTCAAAGAAGCATCAGAATGTAGATATTGGATCAAAATTCTGATCAACTCCGGAACAGTCCCTAAACAAAAGTTTACAGCGATGCAGTCTGAACTAGATAGCATCATCCGCATACTTATATCCAGTATCAACACACTCAAACAAAAGTCTCAAAACACCCCATAATTCTTTATGATATCAAGTCTGGCAGTATCATTATACCAAATCTAAGTTAAACAGACCCATTTCGGGCAAACCACAAAAACCCTGTAGAGACAAACCGACGGCACTACGGGAATCCTTCGGTAGGTGTGTCTCTAAAATATGGAATATAACGGGGGTATATATGCAGGAGTTATATCAAGTTCGGATAATCAATGATGATACAATTTCAATGCACCAAGTAGATGAAAACAGAATCTGAGGCTTTGTACTTTGCCTATTTTATTTTAAGTAATCAAGCGAACTTGATATTAGTATTACTTATTACTTATTACTTATTACTTATTACTTATTACTTATTACTTATTACTTATTACTTATTACTTATTACTTATTACTTATTACTTATTACTTGTTACTCGTTACTCGTTACTCGTTACTTATTACTTGTTACTTGTTACTTATTACTTGTTACTTATTACTTATTACTTATTACTTGTTACTCGTTACTCGTTACTTATTACTTGTTACTCATTCATACTTCCTTAAAAAAGCGAATGATTTCGCGGACATGCTCTAAGAATTGACTATCTACAGTAAGCTGAGAAATTCCTTGTTGAGCTTCAAGAGCAAGACGCTGATGTTCCGCTTCGTTCCTTGCTGCTAGTTGTTCAACAGAGGCTTTTAGGTTAACTAAATCTTGACGAGTTTTTTCTGCATACTGCTGCTGGGTAGCTGCCAAGGAGTCAGAATGTTCGAGATCTATTTGCTGACTCAAGTATTGAACAGTACTCTCTAAGGTATCAAAGCGCGATCGCAATTCCATGATATCTTCCCGGGGATACTTAAACTCTCGCCGAATCATCGTCAGTCTTGCCGCTAAATACTCATAAAATCTTACCGCTGGACGCAATGCAGTTAGGAGTAAAGCCGCACCGGAAGTAATGTAACCAACCGCACTGATGCCAGTAGCTGCTAGAGTATAAAGACCAGCAGCTGATAACAGATGTAGGGCGATTGCTACAATTAGCGATCGCTTTGATAAAGTTTTAACATAGTCGATTTTCTGAGCATCAACAGCAATCCCTCGGTTGCGAGAAACCACAGCTTCTGCCAAAACCTCCCTGGCTTCTAAGTGGACATTCCAAGGTACTGTCACAATCGCCAGTAACCACCAAAAACTCAAGACGGCAATTACCCAATCCAGGAAATGACCGGCACTAATATGTAACCATTGCAGTAAGCCGAATACCAGTAGCGTCAGGAGTCCCAAACTAGCACTCAAACCGATGAAGTTAAACATCATCCCAGTTGTCTCCAACCATTGAAACCTTGTTTCTATCATGGTTGGGTATTAAATCACTCACCCCCAGGCTTGTGCTAGTTTTGTGAGTTTCACAATATAGCAAAAGGCAGAGGGCAGAAGGCAGTCTCGATGAAAAATTTTTCACCACCAGGTGATGAAAGTTGACTGTTGACTGTTGACTGTTGACTGTTGACTGTTGACTGTTGATTGCTCCCCAATGGTGACAAGTTCAAAGGTCGTGCATTTTGTCAACTCCCATATATGGCGTAGTGGTTCTAAAAAAACCTATATATGGAAAACTCCAAGGGTTAAGGAAAATTGTATTCTTCCTCCTCCGCTCCTCCGCTCCTCCGCGTCCCCGCGTCTCCGCGTCTATTTGGCGACTGCTATACCTTTGAAGGTAAACTAATGTAAGTCTATCAATGCAAATCGGTTGTAATTACCATTTCTTGTAATAATGAAGCTATATGCAATATCAGACATTCATACAGATTTTATAGAAAATTGGAATCTAATTAAACAAATTGGTAATTATCATCATGACGCTCTAATTGTTGCTGGTGATATCTCTGACAATTTAGATGTCATTAAAAAAACCTTAGATTTGCTGCAAAATAAATTTAAATATGTCTTCTATACTCCTGGCAATCATGAATTATGGACTAGGGATTATCACCATAATTCTTTGCATAAATTAGATACGATTATCAATTTGTGCAACAACAGAGGTGTTATCACCAAACCTCATAAGTTTAAAGCACATTGGATAATTCCTTTATTTTCTTGGTATCATTGTAAAATCCCATTAAATAAAAATAATATTATTCAAGAATGGACTGATTATCACTTATGTCAATGGCCTTTACTCCAGATGGATTTGGCAGAATATTTTGGCTCATTAAATGAACAGTATTTAATAAATTATGAAAATAGTGTTATATCATTTTCCCATTTTCTGCCAACAGCTAAGTTGTTACCAGACCCGAAGTACCTAAAATTCAAAAAATTACCAGATGTATCCGTTAGTACAGTGTTAGCTGCTCAAATAAAATTAATTGGCTCGCAAATACATATCTTTGGTCATAGTCATATAAATTATGACATATTAATTGATGATGTCAGGTATATTCAAAATGCTTTGCGCTATCCCCGGGAAAGAAAGGAAAATTTAGTGAATTTAAAGTTCGTTTTGGAGATAGATGAATAGTTCAATAATTGATAATGAACAATGGATAATGGATAATTACCTCTCAAGAGAAAGAAGAGGATTGAGCTTAAGGAAAATCTTTTCTTTTTATTTTCCTCATAAATTATAGCGTTAGCCTGGAACGAGCGTCAGAGATCTTAAACCAAGTTAACCAATTATCAATTATCAATTATCCATTATCCATTGACACAGTTAACATAAATTCAATACATTCCATCTGGCGGTTCTCGATCCGTAGGATACTTCAGTACAGTGGTTAACTCTTGCAATTGCTGAGCTTGCACTAACTCTTGATGTGCTTTTTGTATTGCTTTTTGCATCACCTGTTGCAGTTCTCCTCCTGTGAGGTGATCTGGTGTAGATTGATAGGATAAATAGCGATCGCGCAAATTAGTAGCTTGCTCCAGCGTTGTCACTTCCACCGTCATCGTACCCATACCAATAGGTTTACCACCCCCTACCTTGAGAGCAATGGGATATTTGGCTTGATCTTGCCCTAGTACAATCAAGAGAGTTCCCAGTTCAGCACTCGTCAAATTCCGATAGTGTAGTTGGGTGGTGAAGCTGTACTCCTTAGCTGCCTGCTGCACTGGTATACCTTGCTGTTGTCCTTTATCAATAGCACGAATAGTATGGTAATAAAATTTGCGTCCCGCTACCTTTCCCTGTTTAAAATATTGCGGTC
>JAAHHL010000321.1 GCA_010672185.1 Caldora sp. SIO3E6
GGCTATTTAACCCGAATATTGGAATCAAAACTCGCCCTACCGCAGCTATGCGATTGCTTACAGCACCAGCTTGCGCTGATCGCTTAATTCCATCTTTCCTAGGTTCTCAAGATCCCCGACTTCTTAGTTCCAACCGTGATTAACTTGATAAACCGATAGAAGAAGTCGGGGATCTACTGTGCGATCGCTTACAGCAGCAGCTTGCGCTAATCGCATCTGTTGTACATTAGATTAGGTATTGTTGTAGGGGCGGGTTTAGGGATAACCTATCCCATCTGATCCGAATATTAGAATCAAAACCCGCCCAATATGTTCCCGGTTAGTACAACCAATTCCCCAAATTCCCAGTTTTTTATTCCCAAGTTATCATTAGGGCGGGTTTTGTATTAAAGTTGTCGCCAAATGCGATAAGGGTGACTCGAAACCAACCCCTAAAAGATTTACATAAATGTATTCTAATTCTAAATTCTAAATTCTAAATTCTAAATTTTTTATTGTGTTTGCTGTTATTTTTTGTTAAGATTACGGACAATGGAGAAGCTGCGCACCTATAGAGTATCGTAGGGGCGGGTTTAGGGATAACCTATCCCATTTGACCCGAATATTCAAATCAAAACCCGCCCAATATGTTGCCGATTAGTACAACCAATTCCCCAAATTCCCAGTTTTTTATTCCCAGGTTATCATTAGGGCGGGTTTTGTATTAAAGTTGTCGCCAAATGCAATAACTTAGGCTATTTAACCCGAATATTGGAATCAAAACTCGCCCTACCGCAGCTATGCGATTGCTTACAGCACCAGCTTGCGCTGATCGCTTAATTCCATCTTTCCTAGGTTCTCAAGATCCCCGACTTCTTAGCTCCAACCGTGATTAACTTGATAAACCGATAGAAGAAGTCGGGGATCTACAATTCGAGCGATCGCATACAATTGCAAATACACATTTATGACTATTTGTCAAGCAACTTGACCGTAACCTGGAATCCCCATTCCATTGTGATTAATTGGTAGCTTAGCATGACTCTCATCTCCATAAGAATCAAGTATTTCTGCCTTCCTCAGGTCAATTGTAGGTGGAGAGAATTTAAATGATAAGTTGTAGACTTCCTTGTACATCATGGATTCTATAATTCATATATACCCTCTTATTACAATCCCCAATGCTCAATTCCCCATTCCCCATTCGACCTTCTCAATTTTCCATTCCCAAAATTTCCAATGACTTTTCCACAACCTCATCTGGATCAAAAGGCTTAGTCATATACAGATCAGCACCGACATCTTGTCCTTTTTGCTTATCAAACTCCTGACCCTTGGCTGTCAACATAATAATATAAACGTCAGTCAACTTTAGCTCATTTTTGACAATATTACAAACATCAAAGCCATTCATTTTCGGCATCATCACATCTAGGAATACTAGTTCCGGTTTTTCTGTCTTAATTGTCTTCAGAGCTTCAGCACCATTGCTAGCAATCAACAGTTCTACCCCCTCATCTTCTAGCTCCTCAAGGGTTTCTTCCAGCAACATTCTGATATAGTGCTCATCATCGACAATCAAGATTTTTTGACTCATCAGTACTCCTTTTTATATTTTATATTTCACATTATCAAACAACAAATAACAAACGACAAACAACAAACAACAAAATCAATACAAGACCTCAAACACTTCTACCGGCTTCTTTTTCCCTTTAACATTTACCAAGCCAAATTCATTAAATTGAAATGACTCTTTAGTGGCTTCATAGACACTGCGGCTGACTAAAATTTGACCTCCTTGAGCAATAGATTGCAGTCGAGAGGCAATATTTACTTCATCTCCAATGGCAGTATAGTCCATATGCCGAGGAGAGCCGATATTTCCTACTACTACCTTACCAGAAGAAATGCCGATACCGGTTTTGAAATTCTCTCTAATCCAGGAAACAGGCATCCTTTGGAGCCGCCTCTGCATCTCAATGGCGGTAGAAATTGCCTTAGTTTCCGCATCTAGCATCCTATAAGGAGCACCAAACAGAGCTAAAATCATATCCCCGACAAATTTATCTACTGTACCTTGATGGTTAAAAATCACCTCCACCATGTGAGTAAAATATTCATTTAAATAGCCCACAATTGTCTCTGGTTCCAGTTCTTCACAGGTAGTAGTGAAATTTCTAATATCAGAGAATAATATCGACACGTTTCTTTTAACTGGAATGAGGCAGCTATTACCTTCTACATCTAAAACCGCTTCCACTACTTGGGAAGACAAATAACGCTCTAAATTACTTTTAATGCGCTCTTCCTTCAATTTGTTTTTATGCAAAATCGCATTTTCAATGGCTACGGCTGCCTGGGAAGCTAGGGCATTCAATAATTTTAAATCTGCTGCTGAATATTGTACTGGTTTTTTGTTGCTGACGTTAATTACCCCCAGGATTCTATTTTTTATTTTAATTGGGGCACACATCAGAGAGCTGACGGGATTAGGCCCTGGGGTATAACGGGGGTCAGACAAGACATCATTAATGATTTCTGCTTTGCCAGTGAGAGCAACAGCACCGGCAATACCTTCACCAAGTTTGAAGATTAGTTTGGGGGTCTTAGTTTCTATATGGGAAATAATACTCAATTCTTTAGTTTCTTCATCGAGTATCATCACCGAACAACTATTGGCTTCGAGGATTTTATGAGCTTCTTCAATAACTAATTTAGCAATTTGATTCAGTCTTAAGTTAGCTGATATTTTTTCCGAAACATTGTAGAGCAGGTTAATTTCTTTATACTTTTCTAAAGTTTCTCTGGCTAGTTCTTTTTTCCCTAACTCTTGATGGGCTAAATAGCTGAGAAAAGAAGCGACAGAGGCAGCTTTGGGCTCCCCAATTACCCAACCAATAACCTCACCATGCAGCTGTACGGGATATTGTTGCTCTGGACAGGCAATTTCTTCCCCAACTAGCCATTTTCCTGTAATATCCTGAATGCTGATCGGTGTCTCTAGAGCAGTAATCAACTCATTAAGCATCTGCCATACTGCTTTTTTAGCAATCAGACGTTTAAGACGAATGGTAGTCATGGTTGGTTTCGCCTGCTAATAAAATAAAGAGTATATTTTCCATGCCTTTTTCAAAGCTAAAAGTTTTGAGAGCATCAGACTGCTGCCAAAAATCAACATTGGTAATGATCAAATCCGGTTTTACTGCTAGAGCCTTGTCTCTGAGTTGTTCCCCATTAACTGCTTCCACCACGGTATATCCTCTGGCTTGTAAGACCTCAGTTAGAATTTTGACAGTGGAAATATCTTCATTAACGACTAGTACCTTCTTCGTAGAAGTTTTTTGAGATAGTAGCAAGCAGACTTCTGTGAGCAAGGTTTCCGCTTTAATGGGTTTACTCAAATAGCGGTCAACTCCCAAGTAATAACCTCGCTCCTGATCCTCTAAAATGGAGAGGATGATGATTGGGATCTCTCTAGTTTGAGGGTCATTTTTCAGCACAGCGGCAGCGTCAAACCCATTCATCTGAGGCATCATGACATCCATAACCACTAAATCTGGTTTAGTTTCCTTCGCTAGATGAATTGCTTCTAGACCATTTCTAGCTTCCCTAATCTCGTAGTTTTGGCTTTCCAACTGCTGCCTGAGCAAGGCGCGAATATGAACATCATCATCCACGACGAGAATAGTTTTCTGTGATCCCTGATTTGACTCTGAAGTAGTGCTAACATGACCTCTCAGTTGTTGAAGCAAAGTATCAATATTAATGTTCTTGGTATTTCGTTGCCCATCAGGAGAAATTGGCAGGGTAAAGAAGAAGGTACTGCCTGTACCCAATTCACTGGCTACTCCAATCTGACCCCCGTGGTGTTCGATAATTTGCTTACAAATCGGTAAGCCTAAGCCAGTACCCTTGGGTTTGTCGGTTAAAGTATCTCCCACTTGCTTGAACTTATCGAAGACTTTCGGTTGATCTTCTGGAGCAATACCAATACCGGTATCGATAACCCTGGTGATAATTCCTTCATCGGTTCTGCTCACTTTCAGGATCACAGAACCCTCAGAAGTAAATTTCACCGCATTGGAAATGAGATTAATTACCACTTGGATCAGTCTGTCTTCATCTCCCCTAACTTCTGGTAGATCTGGCTCTAGCTCCTTGACTAAGGCTAAACTTGTTTGTTCAAATAAAGCAGAAGTAGCTGCGATCGCGCGATCGATTACTTCCTCAACTTTTACTGGCTCCAGCTTCCATTCAATCTTGCCTGCCTCCATTTTGGCAATATCGAGCACGTCATTAATCAGAGCCGTCAGCCTTTCTCCTTCGGAGATAATGATACCAATATTGCCTCCTACCTGTTTCACGGCTCGCTTGGTTTTTTTGTCTTCAGTTTGGATAGCGGGAAACACCACCTCTTGGAGTTTTTTGTCAATCAGCTTGGCAAAGCCTAACACGGAAGTTAGAGGGGTTCTGAGCTCATGGGAGACAGTGGAGAGGAAATCGGTTTTCATCCGGTCAACTTCTTTCTCCGTAGTAATATCTCGGATTAAAATAACGGAGCCGGTAGATTGCTCCTTAGCAGGGGTAGATGGTGCTGATTCTTTATGGATGGCAGTTGCCACTGCTTGTCCAAAACGATGCCTAGCCAGTACGACTTCTGCCGTCACCACCTCCGATGGTTTTTGTTGAGTTTGTTGCACCAATTCTGCTATCTCGCTGCAAAAAATCTCCGAGCAGTTTTGTCCCTTTAAATCTATTACTGGTAAGTCAAACATCACTACTAGTGCAGGATTCCACTGGGTAATCCTTCCCTCCCGATCCGTCACCAGCAGTCCATCGGCCAAGTTTTTAATGATAGCAGTTAAATAAGCATTAGAAACCTGAAGCTCTGAGGTTGCCTCACTAACTGCCTGCTCTAGCTGCCCAAAAGAATCCTGGAGTTTACCAGACATGGATGTTAGGGTTCTGGCTAAAAGACCAATTTCATCCTGAGATTGGATATTCACTTGAGCATTAAAGTCATTCGCTGATAATTTCTGAGCGTATTCAGTTAGTTTATTTAAAGGTTGAGAGATTTGATTTACCCGGATATAGGCAATGATCACACTAATCAGAAAAATTACTAGTACAAGAGAGATCTGATTACCAATCGCTGAGTTCGTGTGCTCCATAATAATACCTTTGTCCATACCCACATGAACATAACCAGCAACTCCTGCTAAAATCGGTGAAGAGATATCGATGAACTTTCCCATCCCCTCAATGGTGAGGTCATTCATCAGGATTTTTTCTGGCTCTGGTGCAGGTTCCTGAGCATTCTTCAGGACTTCCTCCGGGATAGCCGGGACAAAAGTATGAGCGATAATGTCTCCATGCTCATCAATAATATAGACATAAGCAACCCCTTTAATATCAAAAAATTGGTCAATAATTGACTGTAGGGTTGAGGCATCTCGGTTAAAGAGGATTTCTACACTGGAGCTAGAAATGCTGTTGACAATCGCTTCGCCTTTACTCTCAAATTCCTCTGTCAGATTTCTGTGAAGATTCCAACCGGAGACAACCGAAGTGGTGATAGCAATTACGGCAAATAGGAAGATTTCTCCCATTAAAGTTTTCTGCAATAGCTTCGCCATAGCTTATTTACTCAACTTACTCCAATCTGTCAGAGGCACAAATTTACCATTGTTAACGGTGGTGTAATAGACTTGGTTTAGTCCCTGATGTTTTTGGGAGTTGAACGATACGGGAGCATTAATACCCAAATCCAGATTTTGAATCTGCTCAACTACTGGTTTAATCTCACTTCTTTGGGGAGTATCATCCATCCTTTTGAGGATTTCTACCAAGAGTTTGGCATTGAGAAAGCCTTCAAAGCTGACAAAGCTATAGGGGAGAGGTTGATACTTTTCCTCCATCAGTTCTTGAGGTGGTAGAGGCTGATACTTATCCATCAACTGTCGATACTCCTGAACCGCTGGTAGGGAAGTATCTTCATAACTCGGCACGACCTGGGAGTTAATTAAATTGGTAGTATAGTCCTTACCTGTCCTTTTACCAGTTTCGAGCAACAGATTCAGGAGATTTTCACTACCCACAAAAGAGACATTGGCAATCGGGACATCCCAACCTGCTTCCCTGGCATCTCGAATAAAGGCAGCACCAGCAGCATAAGCACCAATGGAAATCACCGCATCAGGATTAGCTTGTTTGAGAATGTCCACTTGTTTCTTGAAGCTTTTGTCATAGGGCGTACCTCGGCGATATGTCGCCTCCTCTACTATTTTGGCATCATATTGAGCTAATGCCCGCTTCACACCATCCCAGCCACTCCTACCATAGGCATCAATCTGGTAAAAGACGGCAATTTTTTTGCGCCCAATCTTAACAAAATTATCGACTAAACCAGCAGTTTCCTGACGATAGGATGACCTGAGATTAAAGACAAATTGATCATAAGGCTCTTCCCGTTGCGGTTGAGCACCGGTAAAGGGAAAAAACAGATACATGTCACTATCGCTGTATCTTTTGAGCAGCGGCAGAATTCGGCTAACTGTGGGAGTCCCTACATAATCAAAGAGTAAGAAAACATCGTCTTGTTCAATCAGCTTAATGGTATTATGAATAGTCGGAATCGGATTATAACTATCGTCATAAGTCTGAATCTCAATCTTTTTTCCCTTAACTCCCCCTGCCTGATTAATTTCATCTAGATAAGCTAGAGAACCCCTATATAGTTCAATGCCCAAACCTTTAGAGGAACCATTAAAAGCAGCAGACATCCCTAAAACTATCTTGTTGGCATCTTGGTTTTGTTCTGGAGCTGGGTTAGCAGTTAAACTAGGGTGAAGCAGAATGGTAGCTGCAATTGCGAAGATAAACAATAAGACAAATCTTAAATATTTTTGAATAGGGATGCTCATTTAAAAGTAATAAGTAATGAGTAATAAGTAATAAGTAATAAGCAGTAGTAGGACTTCAGTCCAAAAAGAAGTCAGAAACTAGTCATATCAAAGGATTCTGTCATCGCTTTTCATTTTTAGTTTCTGAAGAGCTCCTGAGGAGCGCTTCGCGCCCCCAATTGAATGGGAGAAACACCAGTCAAATCCTCTTCCCTCCTGACTCCTGGCTCCTGACTCCTGACTCGGTGTTTCTCGAGAGCTCCCCAGGAGCGCCTTGCGCCCCCAATTGAACAGGAGAAACACTTTGGGGAGCAGTAGGGGCGAAGCATTTGGGCGATAATTTAAGCACGTAGACCCGGCGTATCCCTATCCAAATGCTTCGCCCGACCCCCTTGCGGCTGAGTGAGTTTCTCGAGAGTAATGAGTAATGAGTTGATTGTGCAGAGATTTTAATAAATTTAGCTCCCCCA
>JAAHHL010000322.1 GCA_010672185.1 Caldora sp. SIO3E6
TAAACAACTCTTGATTTTGCTCAATCCATTCTTCAGCATGACGACGGATATCTTGAGGACTATCTTCACCCTCTTTAATGCGTAAGCTTTCCTGGTTCATATCCTCCGTTGTAATTTTCACTAGCTCAAACCATCGCTTAGCAGCTGGATTCGCAGCCAAAAATTCCTTGTTAGCGACAATGCGCTGTTTTTGTTGGGCAAATCCGAGATTTTTACCATCGAGAGTTGTCTCTTTTTCTGTTGCCTTTGGCTGGTCTTTTGGTAAAGAGGTAAAAGGCACTTCTAACCAGACTACGTCTTCATCTACCTTTAATACTGTAGAGACCCAGTGAGGATTATAAGCATAAAAGAGAATGTTTTCTCCCTGTTCGTAGCGAGTAATCGTATCTGCCAGTAAAGCGATATATTGCCCTTTATCATGTTCAACAGTCTCTTGCAGTCCATAAGCCTCAAGGTGATGTTCAATGATCAACTCACAACCCCAGCCAGGATTACAACCAACTAAATTCGCTTTACCATCACCATCTGAGTCAAATAGTTGAGCAATTTTAGGATCTTTAAGTTGTTCTATGTTAGTAATTTGATATTCATCAGCAACTTTTTTATTAATTTGATATCCACTTAGTGCTTTGGGATTAAGAATTCCAATTCTATCTAACTTGGCTTCACCGCCACTATTTTCAAAGAAGCCCATGTGTGACCTTTCATAGTTAATCGTACTGTAATCTAAATCACCATTAGCTATAGCCAAATAAATTGCTGGGTAGTCAATTTCTTGAGGTTTTGCTACTCGATAGCCGAGTTTTTCTAAACCAATATTGACAATCGCAGTTTGGAAATGTTCTTCTGTCCAATTACTATGGGCAGAACGAGCCGTGACTCCTTTCCCTGGTAATGCTGCTTGATTGCTTTGATTTGATTCCGTGGTTGCTGGTGGTGTGGTTTGACAGGCACTTAGATTCACCAACAAGCTAGCTATTACTACACCTAAAGTCAGTTGCTTCATATATTTATACTACGACTCCTGTTACCTAACACTTTTTTTTCACTATTCACTATCCACAAAAGCTGCTTTACCTGCTGCTTGAGCTTCTTCTAGCCAACCATCAAACAACTCTTGGTTTTGCTCCACCCACTCTTCCGCATGACGACGGATATCTTTGGCGCTATCTTCACCGTCTTTGATCCGTAGACTTTCTTTATTCATATCTTCAGCAGGAATTGTCACTAGCTCAAACCAACGCTTGGCAACTGGATTAGCAGCCAAAAATTCCTTGTTAGCGATAATTCTCTGTCTATCTGTAGGGAAGCCGAGATTTTTCTCATCTACAGATGTATCTTTTTCTGTTAAATTTCCCTGTTCTTCTGGTAAAGAGGTAAAGGGTACTTCTAACCAGAGGACATCTTCATCCACCTTTAAGGTTGTAGCAACCCAGTGGGGATTATAGGCATAGTAGAGAATATTTGCTCCTTGTTCGTAGCGAGTAATCGTATCTGCCATGAGAGCTATGTATTGCCCTTTATCGTGTTCAACAGTATCTTGCAGTCCGTAAGCCTCAAGGTGATGTTCAATAATCAACTCACAACCCCAGCCAGGATTACAACCAACTAAATTAGCTTTGCCATCACCATCTGAATCAAATAGTTTAGCAATTTTGGGGTCTTTGAGTTGCTCGATGTTAGTAATATTATATTCATCAGCTACTTCTTTATTAATTTGATACCCTTGTCTACCATCGGGAGTAAGGACTCCAACTGCCTCTAGCTTGTCTGCGCCACCACTATTTTCCAAGATGGTTAGGTGGGTTTTTTCATAGTTAATTGTACTGTAATCTAATTCACCATTAGCTATAGCTAAATAAATGGCTGGGTAGTCAATTTCTTGGGGTTTTGCTACTCGATAACCGAGTTTTTCTAAACCAATGTTGACAATCTCAGTTTGGAAATGCTCTTCTATCCAGTTACTATGGGCAGAACGAGCCGTGACTCCTTTCCCTGGTAATGCGGCTTGATTACTTTCCGTTGATTCTGTCGTTGCTGGGGGTGGGGTTTGGCAGGCAGTTATACCCACCAACAAGCTAGCTAAGACTACACTGAAAGTAAATTGTTTCATCTATTTCTTGTACAATTTCTGAGATATGGTTATTAAGTTAATGGTAGAACAGCTATAATGCTTAACCTTGGTAGGTTATGGCTTTGAATTAAATTGCACCCATTGTATGCACCCATTGTATGTACCCATTGTATGTACCTATTGTATGTACCTATTGTAGGGGCGGGTTTAGGGATAACCTAGGTCATTCGACCCGAATATTGCGATCAAAACCCGCCCTCAATACTGCTCGGATAAGCTCGAATCCCTCTCCCTCAGCTTTCCTACCTCCCACACTCCCCACACTCCCCACACTCTCTTAACCGAGCAGTATTGAACCCGCCCTGCCACTCCCTCCCGGTTAACGCAAGATCGCCAAATTATCAACAAGTGATTGCCTGCAGCACCAGCTTGCGCTATCGCATTCATTTGTTTCACCGGTTTAAGGTATGATTTTGGTAATCCCATAGTTATCCACAGCGCGGGATATGGGATGTAGATTAATAATTTTGGAACCGCATGGTTATCCACAGGGCGGGTTTTGTCTTGAGATTATCTCAAATGGGTTAAAGGTGTTCCTAAACCCGCCCCTACAAATATGCGGGTTTTATGCTAATTCTCAATTCTCAATTCTCTTATCCGCCCTGCACTTTTACCCATTATCGATATCTCTGTTTATAGGCGCACATATTTTTCCATTGTAAAAGTATACCAAATGATGCAATAGATGTTGTAGTGCGAGCATCTTGCTCGCGTCTTTGACCGATCGCGAACGAGACGTTTGCGCTACCCAAAATCTAAACCATATTTTTAGTCGTGTCGCACCACTATTTATCCAATACTGCTCGGTTAGCGCCTGGAGATCCCCCCTAACCCCCCTTCGCAAGGGGGGAACGAGAGCCCCCCTTTTTCAAGGGGGGTTGGGGGGATCAACTCTTAACCGAGTAGTATTGACTATTTATCAATATCACCAACTTCAATAATAGGGTTGAGTTCATGGAATCCAAGAAACCAAGCATCGAGCAGAGAATATCTCTGATGAAAGGATGGACAACTGATATTGTAATTCAGGTTCCACGACAGCTGGTATGGGAGCAGGTAACCAATTTTGGAGCCTATTCAGATTGGAACCCCTTTGTGCTGAAAGCGGATGCTAAGTTTGAAGTTGGAGGAATAATTCATTTTTTAGCTCAACCGCCAGAAGCCCCACGTCTCAACCCGTAGGGTGAGCGTGGGATGAATGGCGGGCAGCCAACCTCGATTTATATTGATATTAATTGTCCAAAAATTGTATAATTAAGAAGGAGGTGATTTTTTATGAGGACAGCTTATCAATACAGGTTACGTCCAACTCAGCAGCAAGTAGCTGAAATTGATAGATGGCTATCAATGTTGTGCGCTCAATACAATTATTTGCTGGCTGATAGATTTAACTGGTATGAGCAAAATTGTTCACCTGTTAATGCTTGTCCTTTGGTTTGTCACCTACCGGAACTCAGGGTTAATCCTGACTACTACTCTCAGAAGAAAACCTTACCTCAGCTAAAGAAAGATAGACCTTGGTATAAGGATATTCACTCTCAAGTTTTACAGGATGTAGTTAAGAGAGTTAAACTAACGTTTGAGAGATTTTTGAAGGGTGACAGTAACGGAAAAAGAAGTGGTAAACCTAGGTTCAAGCAACTTAGCCGCTACAGAACCTTTACTTATCCTCAAGCTAAGCAAGACTGCCTACAGGGTAATAAAATCAATCTTCCCAAGCTGGGCAAGATTAAGGTCGTAGTACACCGTCCCATACCTGACGGGTTCAAAATCAAGACGGTTTCTATCAGTAAAAAAGCTGACAGTTTTTACGTCACACTTTCACTGGAAGACAAGAGAGTTCCGGAAATTAAGACAGATATCAATCCTCAATCAATAACTGGGATTGATTTGGGACTGAAAGATTTTTTGACAACTTCCAATAATGAGACAGTTTCCATTCCTCAAAACTACCGTAAAGCGCAAAAAAGGTTGCGACTTATTCAAAAAAAGGTGTCGCGGCGTGGCAAGGGTGGTAATCGTAGACTCAAGGCAATTAAGCTGTTGGCTAAACAGCACAAAAAAGTAGCTGATAAGCGTAAAGATTTTCACTTCAAAACAGCTAATCAATTGCTATCAAAATATGATGTTATTGCTCATGAAGATTTAAACATCAAAGGTCTTGCTCGTACCAAGTTGGCAAAGTCTGTGTTAGATGCTGGGTGGTCAAACTTTCTGTCGATATTGACAAACAAAGCCGAGAAAGCTGGTTTGTTGGTTGTCCCAGTAAGCGCCCATAACACCTCACAAGAGTGCTCAAGTTGTGGAGAGAAAGTCCAGAAAAAGCTGCATATTCGCTGGCACAACTGTCCCCATTGTGGGTGCAGTCTGGGACGTGATCACAATGCAGCACTCAATATCAAAAATAGAGCGGTGGGGCATCCCGTTCTTAAAGCTCAGTTAATGTCCGACGGAATACCGGGAGTCGCTGAGAAGCCCACACTTACCCGATAGGGAAGTGTGGGAGCATGTCACAAGACCTCAAGCAGTTTGGTCAATATTGGCTCAAAGCTCAATTTTTGTCCATTGATCCCCCCAATTCTTTTATCTGGCAGGGACATTTTGGTGCGCCGTTTCTCTTTACTGTACGCCACTCATTATTCATCTTTGAGCCAGTCGGTGAGCACCAAACACGATTTACTCAAGTACATCAAAACTCTGGACTACTTATTCCTTATTTGGCTTGGAGAGGTGTTTATTATGTCAGCCATCAAGGTTATCTGGATTATAACCAAGCCTTGAAAGAACGATGTGAGGGGATGTGAACTCCTTCTCATTAGGAAAGTTTGAATTTCTTCTTTAATGCTTCCGCTTTCTTTTCGACTTATACTAAATCCGCCTTTCAAAACCCCGCTATAACCTAGGTTTTTCTCCCTCAGCTCCCTCAGCTCCCTCAGCTCCCTCAGCTCCTTCTGTGATGGGATGTTTTTTTATTTGGAAGTCTCTTTGGTGGCGTTTGGTGTGCCCCAAAGTATTTTTCACTGCGATAACGCAACCAGACTCTTAGCTGTTGGGGAATTTGGTCTTTTTGTTCTTTGGTTAGCGTATTGTAAAGAGCTAAGGCTTTTTCTCTTTCTCCACGACAGGCAGCATTCTTGTGAGCATCCCAGTAGCTACGAGCAACTCGAATTCGCCGACAGACTTCTTTAATAAGTGCTTGTTCTGTGAGGAGTTTTTCCTGCTTTGCCATCTTTTAATTAGGATAGACTACCATTGCATCCATAATAGAGCGATCGCACTTAAGCAGGCGATCGCTACCACTATTAAAATTCGTTTCATCTGTACCGCTTTTTTTCTGTACCACACATAAAAGTAGCCCCTTGGTACTTAGCTGCTAAGGAAGCATTGAATTTTTCTAGGTGAAAAAGGCTTGGGCAGTGTTTGTTTAACGGATACTTGGAACGGATGAGCGATCGCGATCGCCTAGAGAGTCTTCAAAGATTGCCCCTCGCCTTATCAAGTCGCGCTTCATCTCTTCAGGGATTCCTGTATTGTCTCCAAAGCGAGTACCATTCACTTGTGCATTGCTCAGGTCAGCACCACTCAGGTTAGCACCACTCAGGCGGGCATCACTCAGATCAGCACCGCTCAGGTTAGCACCACTCAGGTTGGCACGGCTCAGGTTAGCACGAATCAGGATGGCACGGCTCAGGTTAGCACGAATCAGGATGGCATCACTCAGGTTAGCATGAGCCAGGCCAGCACGAATCAGGATGGCATCACTCAGGTCAGCACCGCTCAGGTTGGTATCACTCAGGCTGACAGCAATCAGGCCAGCACCACTCAGGTTGACATCGCTCAGGTTGACATCGCTCAGGTTAGCACCACTCAGGTTGGCACGGCTCAGGTTGGCACGAATAAGGCTGGCACCACTCAGGTTGGCACGAATAAGGCTGGCACCACTCAGGTCAGCACCACTCAGGCCAGCACCACTCAGGTCAGCACCACTCAGGCCAGCACCACTCAGGTCAGCACCACTCAGGCCAGCACCACTCGGATTTTGGTCTTTAATCCTCTGAGCCCGCCGAGTCATAATTTTTTCCATTAGGCGGATCTCCTCTGCAATCTCTGCCTTTTCATCCTTGCTCGAAGCCTCCTCAGACGGAAAGCGAACATCCTCAACAGGAATACCCAATACCTCGGTAAGTTCCCCTGACTTGAATAATTCCTCAAGCCGCTTAAGACCCTCAGGAGAGCCTTCTAGGATTAGCTTGATACTACCCTCCTCAGTATCAATAATTGTTAAGTCTAAGTCTTTTGAAAGTTTCTGCAAATGGGCAGCAATTGCTTTCAATTTGCTTTTGTCAAATTCATCAATAGAGCCAGTAAGTACGAATTCTAGTTTAGCCTTGTTAGTTGTTTCTTCTTCTGGAGTTACAAACGCTTGATTATTGTTATTGTTTGTTGAAGAATCCTGCTGCTCCGTGATATAGATTGATGGCTGGTTCAGAACAACATTATTATGGATATCACCACCGATACGCTCAGCCTTAATAGTATCAGCATTAACAAGTCCACCCCCAAACTGGGAGTTCGGTAGGTTACTATTGGAGACTTTTGTGGGTTCTTCATTATTCATTACTCAGCCTCAATCCAACCCCTAACCATTTCAATCGGAATGCCAATCGGAGCAAACAACACTTTCAATGCTTCAATTCCGCCTTCCTTTAGGGCATTTTTGAGCCTTGCTCTGAGTGTCGGGTTTTGCTTAATCTCCTGTTGCAGAGTTACTGCTATGGCACTCTGCCTTTCAATTTGGGTGGCATTAGGATAACTTTGCTCCAGTTGTTGCAAAAGCTGCTGAATTTCTGCTGCGGCATCTGCTAAGTTTTGTTTCTGCTCTGGAGAATAGTTATTATAGATATCTCCACCTATCCGTTCAACCTTAACTTTATCACCTTCTACTAATCCGCCGGTAAATGTGGCTCCTTTTAAGTCATGTTTAAAAAAGTTTTTAGGCGCTTGTGACATAGTATCTCCTTCTTGAGTTTGATGATTGTTAATAGAAAATTCAGGACTTCCGTGCTTAGTTGACAAAAGTCCTGCCAACACCCGAATCATTTCCCCTCGCTCCCGCAGAAGCGCATGCTTTGCCTCTGAAGGTAAAGACTCCAGATGCTGGAGATTAGTAAAATAGCCTGAGTGGAGAACAGAATGGTCTGCCTGAGGA
>JAAHHL010000323.1 GCA_010672185.1 Caldora sp. SIO3E6
TACGAGCTGCCTACTTATTAGAATTGTATCAGCAGGTGCGGCAGCAGGGGGAGGTAGTTGCTAATAATAGTTTTGAGGAAGGGAAGTTACAGTTATCTGGGTTAGTGGTAAAGCAGAGAGTGGGAAGCTCTCCAGCTCTTAAAGTTTACAACCGTATCTACTATGAAGTCTTTAATAAGGATTGGATTGAACAAGAATTAGCCCTATTGCGCCCCTATTCGGAAGCATTTCGAGCTTGGGTAGCTTCCGGTTGCGAGGATGAGTCACGATTGTTGCGGGGTAAAACTCTGCGGAATGCTCAAGCTTGGGCGAAGGGTAAGAATTTAAGTTACCAAGATCAGCAGTTTTTGGCAGCTAGTGAGAAGCAAGAGATTGAGGAGCAAATTCGAGATGCACAGTTGGAGAGGGAGAGGAAGGATCGGGAGGCGATAGAGAAGAGAAATTGGGTATTGACTGAGGCTAATCGGAAAGCTCAACGGCGGATGCAGATAAGTGCTGTGGCGCTAATTGCCGCTTTGTTGGGAGCAGGGATTTCTGGAGTATTGGCAGGAAACAAGGTACTTGAAGCTAACTCTCAGGTTCAGGAAGCTAATCAGGAAGTTGATTCTGCCAAGATAGAACGAGAGCAAGCCAAGCAAGAAGTTCAAAATGTATCACTATTATCTGAACTGGCTGGAGAGCTTCACAGAGCAAATAAGATTTCCGAGGCAGAGAGAGCACGACAACAGGCTGCTCTGTCCTTTGAGATGCAAGGCTATGAACTAAAACAAGCCATGCTGTTAAGTAATATTTCCATTGCTTACCAGCAACTTGGGCAGTTGGGTGAGGCAACAACAGCAATCTCAGAGAGTTTAAAAATATTAGCTAATACAGAGCTGAAAAATTCTCCAGACTACTCAGTTATCCTTGCCCAAGCTTTAAATACAAAAGGTCGTTTACTGGCAGAGGAAGGAGATACTCCAGGATCGTTGTCTGTTCAGACCAAAGCGTTTGACTTTTTACAGTCCTTTGACAGTCAAATTACGACGCTTAATCCAGCTATACAAGTTTCTTTTGGAGAAATTGTAGAGAATGTTTATCAGGGGTTTATCGGTTCAATTTTGGAATCAAAAGAAACTGAACATAATCAGCAAAAATTGATAAAAGTTCGTCAGGCTATTGAATCTCTTTATTTGACTGAACTCAACAATTTTCGTCAGATAGCTCATTTGGATACTAATCTAGTACAGATTGACCAGATTGATTCACAAGCATCAGTTAACTGCTCTCACTTCTCCTAATTATCAAAATCCCAGTAACTGGTCACCTTTTATTCTAATAGGAGATTGGCGGTAAAGAAGTATGGTGTAGAATGTAGAGGTATACGTCAGTCATTGGTGTCAACTTAAAGTTAAATCCTTGCCCCACCGGTCGTTTAAACGACCGGCTAATAGCTCAAGTCATCTAAAGATGACTAAAATAAATCCGAAAAATTTAGTCCATTTTAATGGACTTAAGCTATTAGCCTTGGATTTAAATCCAAGGTGGTTATGGCATCCAACCATTGGGCTATGTTGAGGCTTAAATTGACACTAATGCACAGATGTGATCCGCTGAGAAAATTCGTGAGATTCAAGCTAGTAGAATATCAAAAGTGCGATCGCAGATCTTGTAGGGTGCGTTAGTGAAACGTAACGCACCATCCTAATCTATGGAGATGAATAACGGTGCGTTACGCTGCGCTAACACACCCTACGACTCAATTCTCCATTCTAAATTCTAAATTCTAAATTCTAAATTCTAAATTCTAAATTCTAAATTCTAAATTCTATTGGCCTAATAACTTATCTCGTAGATGCTTAATGCGATCGCGATATTTGGCTGCTTCTTCAAATTCTAACTTTTTGGCGGCTTCCTTCATCTGGTTTTCTAACTGGGAAATCAACTCAGGAATCTGTTCTAAGGGCAAATCATTGGCTTGTTGATAAACATCTTCTAGTTGATCTGCATTTAAGCGCCGGGAGATATCTAGAAAAGCTAAAATGGCGTTACTGGATTTCTTGACAATTGGTTTGGGAGTAATGCCATGCATCCGATTGTAGGCTAGCTGAATCCCGCGACGACGGTCCGTTTCATCAATGGCTTTTGCCATACTTTTGGTCAAATTATCGGCATACAAAATCGCCTGTCCTCGTACATGACGTGCTGCTCTACCAATGGTTTGAATTAGCGATCGCTCGGCTCGCAAAAAGCCTTCCTTGTCTGCATCCAAAATGGCTACTAGGGAGACTTCTGGTAAATCTAACCCCTCCCGCAACAAATTCACCCCAACTAGCACATCAAACTTCTGATCTCGCAAATCCTGTAGAATTTCGATCCGCTGAATGGAGTTAATCTCTGAGTGCAGATAGCGCACCTGAATTCCCCGTTCCTGGAGATATTCTGTCAAGTCTTCTGCCATCCGCTTAGTTAGGGTAGTTATTAATACCCGTTCCTGGCGGTTAACTCTATCTTTAATTTCCCCTAAAAGGTCATCTACTTGACCTTCTGTCGGACGTACAAAGATTTCTGGATCAACTACTCCCGTCGGACGAATCACCTGTTCGACGATCCGTTCTTCGGAAATTTCCATTTCCCAGTCTCCAGGGGTTGCAGACACAAAGATACATTGGTTAACTTTAGTCCAAAACTCTTCTGCCTTTAAGGGACGATTATCTGCTGCACTTGGTAGACGAAAGCCATGATCAATAAGTACTCGTTTTCTGGCTTGGTCTCCATTGTACATGCCCCGAATCTGGGGTACAGTAACGTGGGATTCATCTACTACCAACAGCCAGTCTTCGGGAAAATAATCAATCAAACATTCTGGTGGCTCCCCAGCATTACGTCCAGCTAAATAACGGGAATAGTTTTCTACACCGTTGCAGTAACCGACTTCCCGCAACAGTTCTAAGTCATAACGAGTCCGCTGCTCGATGCGCTGAGCCTCCAATAGTTTCCCTTCTTGCTCCAATTGCACCAACTGCACTCGGAGTTCTTCCTCAATCTCTAAACAGGCTTCCTCTAATCGCTCATCCGGGGTAACAAAGTGCCGTGCTGGATAAATATTTAAAGCATCTAGACTCTGAAGAATTCCACCTGTAACCGGGTCAACATAGCGAATAGCATCAACTTCATCCCCAAAGAATTCTACCCGAATAATCCGGTCTTCATAGGCAGGGCAAATTTCTAGAACATCCCCTTTGACTCGAAAACGACCCCGCCCTAATTCCACATCATTACGAGCATATTGGACAGAAGCTAAATCCCGCAAGAGCTGGCGTTGATCAATTTCTGTACCCACCCGAAAAGGAATTGCTGCTTTGAGGTATTCTGAAGGAATCCCCAAACCATAGATGCAGCTAATCGAAGCTACCACAATTACATCCCGGCGCTCAAACAGCGATCGCGTGGCAGAATGACGCAGCATATCAATTTCATCGTTAATCGCTGCTGTTTTTTCAATATAGGTATCGGTTACGGGAATATAAGCTTCTGGCTGGTAATAGTCGTAGTAGGAAATAAAGTACTCAACAGCATTTTGGGGAAAGAACTCCCGAAACTCATTACACAACTGAGCTGCTAAGGTTTTATTGTGAGCCAGAACTAAAGCCGGTTTGCCAATTTCCTCGATAACTTTAGCTACAGTATAAGTTTTACCCGTACCAGTGGCCCCTAGCAGGGTTTGTATACGGTGGTTAGCTCGGAGGGAGGCAACTAGTTGCGCGATCGCTTGGGGTTGGTCTCCTGTAGGAGTAAAAGGAGCTTGGAGATGGAATTGGGTCATAAGCTGTGAAGATCAGCCGCTCAATTAAAAAGTCTATAGCATTTTGATTGGGGATGTAAACACAATTATTCAGGAATGGAGTTAAATTCAACGATACTTTAGAGTGGGATGATTTTTCAGAGCTGCCAGTAGTTCATGACAACCGTTCAAAGACAATTCTTTCATGATCCATAACTTCTCGAATAAAACACTCTTTATTATATCCTCCAAGAAAAATCAGAGACTCAACCTTGTAGCGAAAATCCTTATTCTTAAGCAAATCTGGAACCAAAGAGAAAACCTTTACCAGTTTTTGCAAGCTAGGGCGATACAGTCTCTTACTCCATTCATCCATCGTTTGAATATAGTCTTTCCGACCATTGTTCGATGAGATTAGTCTGAAATATGGAGCAGCGATTTTAACAATTTGTTCTTTTCCATCGGGAAGCCAAGATCCTGGATAAAACTTTTCTAGCACTGCAAGAAGATACTTACTAGATCCCCACTTAGCTTTCAATGAAATTTCCTCATAACTAGGGGCATTTCTACCCCACATCATTGTTTGCAAAAACAATCTACCTCCAGGTGGCAATCTATTGTAACAAAATTCAAAGAAATCTTGATAAATTTCATCCTGTTGATTGGCTAAATATTCGTCAATAGAACAAAAATGTTCAAAGGAACCAACGCTAGCAATTGCGTCAAATTTTGCAAAAGTTGGATCAGAATTTATCGCTTTCCAATTTTTTATATAAACTTGAAGTTGATGAGCTTTACAACTCTCAGCTTGTTTGGTTGATAACGTTAAACCAATTCCATCTGCTTTCCTCTCTTTTGCTTTGCTCAAGAGGGGACCCCACCCACAGCCAATGTCAAGTAATGTTGAACCTTCTCGAACATTTAAAGCATTGAGTATATATTCATGCTTTTCAGACTGAGCTTGTTCTAAAGATTTTGCAAAATCACCATTGTACATAGCACAGGTAATATCAGCATTTTCACCAAAAGACAGACGAAAAATATCATCCATATAGTTATATGTTTCGCATATTTGTTGTTGATCAGCCATCTTCAAACTCCACGCTTATTTTGATACTGGTAGACTGCTTACGCTATTTAAATAAGTTAAGCTTTCTTTAAAAGACTCCAAAAATCCTGTTTCATGGTAAGGGATATTATAATTCTCACAGAGATTTTTAACAATATTTCGAGCTTGCTTTAAATTAGGACGAGGCATTTGAGGAAATAAGTGATGCTCTATCTGAGCATTAAGTCCGCCCATGATAAAATCAGTTAACGGATGGGATTTAATGTTCCGAGCAGTAATAATTTGACTTAAAAAGTAGTCGATCTTATCACCTTTATTTAAAATTGGCATGCCGGTATGATTAACGATAAAAATCGAACCTATGTATACTCCGAAAATTCCTTTGGATATTACAAGAAAGATAAAAATTTGACTTATACTCATACAGGAAGTTAGCAAAAGTAATGAAAACAGGATAAAGTGAGTTATAAGTAAAACTATCTCTAGAAACCTATGCTTCACTTTTTTAGATATTAAGAAATGAATACTTTCAAAGTTCATGTAAAATGGGAGCAACATGAAGATAAAAAACAAATAGTAGATTTGATATCGAATAATATAATTCTCAAAACCCTTCTTCTCACTGGCTTGATCCTTAGTAAAAGCAAGCAAGGGAGCTTCAATATCTTTATCAAGACCAGGTCGATTGGTATATCTATGATGCTTCTTATTATGCTTATCATTCCACCAGCTATAGCTGATACCTAAAAGCAAGTTCCCAACAATCATATCCATAATTACATTTTTCCAGGCTTGTTTATGGACAATATCATGGGCAAGCAGACCTATTTGACCAAAGATAAAAGCCAAACAAATTGCATTAAAGATTTGAAAGAGGAAAGTATTAGAAAATAGTAAAAATATAATATTAAGTATTAGAAAAGTAACCAGTATTATCAAACGATAGGTATAGAAATTAATTTTGGACTCGAAACAACCTTCATTCTCTAGAAGATATTTAAGCTGTTTAATATCATTATGTCGTGTATTAATTGATAAACTCATATATTTTCAAAAAGAGGTATATTCCAAAAGTTTCTATTGTTAGAAAATAGAGTCTTCTTCAGGCATTGATAAAAGATAGCTGTTTTTTGTCAATGCATAGCTCCGAGATTATTTCAAGCTATCTAGAGCTGATACTGTGTAAGTTTTGAATAACTTCCTGATAAGCTTGATTGATACCGACCTCATGGTAAGAGATACCTTTAGAGAGACAGAACGCCTTGACAATCTTTCTAGCTTGCACCATCTTATTCACCGGAATTTCAGGAAATAAGTGATGCTCAATTTGAGTTGTAACACCACCGTAGAAGAAATCATTGAATGGGTGCGGATTCAAATTACGACTGGTTACAACATGCTTACGAATATAATCATTCTTAATGGAATCGTCCATTACAGGCATACCAATGTGATTAATTGCCATAACCAAACCCATATATAGCCCAAAAAGGCTTTGATTTATAATCACAAATATAACTGCTTGTCTGGCTGGTAGCTGT
The DNA here is from genome assembly GCA_010672185.1 of Caldora sp. SIO3E6. Lineage (GTDB taxonomy): Bacteria > Cyanobacteriota > Cyanobacteriia > Cyanobacteriales > Coleofasciculaceae > Caldora. The sequence continues at coordinate 6,374 of JAAHHL010000323.1, forward strand.
GTGAATAACAAACCAAAGTAGAGCAGAAAATGCAATATAATAAATATTATTTCTGCTAGTCTATACTTTACGCGATTTTGGATCAAAAATTGAATACTTTCCAAACGCATGTAAACTGCAACCAACAATAAAGCTGGTAAAAAGTAATATGGCTGATACCTAACAACTTGCTTTTTGAGACGCTCTAAACTGTCAAATTGTTCTTTGGTGAATGCGATAAAAGGTGCTTCTATGTCTGGATCAAGTCCTGGCTCGTTAGTATGAAAGTGATGAGACTTGTTATGCTTATCGAACCACCAACTACAACTCATGCCCATGAGAAGATTTCCAAATATCAAGTCTATAAAATCATTTTTCCAAGCATGTCTATGAATTACCTCATGAGTAATAAAACTGATTTGTGTTAAAGCAAAAGACAGAAGTATAGCATTGAAGATTTGCAAATAAAAATTATCAATAGTTACTATAAGAACTATACTGAAGAGCAAGAGACTCACTACGAAAAAAGAGCGAATAAAGTAGTAATTTGGTTGCGGCTCTAAAAACCCCTTAGCACTTAAATCATTTTTTAACAAAGTAAATTCATGACGACTCAAGTTGTTGAATTTAGGTTCAGTAATTTCCATATTAATAAGCACCTACACAAAATTATTTCCAAATAGCGAGACTTCTACAGTAAAGGTTTTAACTGGTTCAAATGGGTAATTTATTGAAAATTTCGGATTTATTTCCTGGCTTATCCAATCCTCTGAAGAAAGCCAGTCAGGAGGCAGAGGGCAGGAGGTTTGGCTTGTTTCATTTGTAGAGGGTGGCAATCACCGCCCGTTAGGGGACTTTTAAGAAACGCGATAGACATCAAAATGCTCCCAAGCAACCCCTATGGTATCACAATACCAAGTGTGAAACTTGCCATTATCTTTGATGACATCGCATTTGGTCCCATTTGCTTCCCATTTTATAACCTGAA
>JAAHHL010000324.1 GCA_010672185.1 Caldora sp. SIO3E6
TAGCTTGTATAGAACAAGGCTCCAAGGTTCTCACTGGAGGCAAACCTTTAGTTAACCTTCCTGGTAACTTCTATCCCCCTACTATTCTGACGGACTTTCCTGTGGGGACACCAGCTGATCAAGAGGAATTTTTTGGTCCGGTGGCTTTACTATTCCGAGTAAGTAACCTGGATGCTGCCATTGAGTTAGCCAATAACACACCTTTTGGATTGGGAGCCAGTGCTTGGACAACGGATGAAGATGAGAAACAGCGACTGATTGACGAACTCGAAGCCGGTGCTGTCTTTATCAATGGTTTAGTTAAATCTGACCCCCGTTTACCCTTTGGAGGCATTAAATGTTCTGGCTATGGAAGAGAATTAGGAATTCAAGGTATACAGGAGTTTGTCAATATTAAAACAGTTTGGATTAAGTAGTGTTGGTCATTAGTCATTGGTTATTGGTCATTAGTCATTGGTCATTGGTCATTGGTCATTGGTCATTGGTCATTAGTCATTGGTCATTAGTCATTGGTCATTGGTCATTGGTACAAAGGGCAAATGACCAATTATGCTTGCATCTTACAACTTGCATTACGTGGGATGTTCTTAATCTGCTTATTCTCTATTTTCCAATTCCCAATTCCCAATTCCCCAATTCCCAATTCCCAATTCCCAATTCCCAATTCCCAACCCTTTATGAAGTTTTGTAAACATAAGCATAATTTCCTAGGTTGCATCAGAGAAATTTATTAGGAAGCAATGTGTTTTTCACACTTGAAAAAAGTGGAAGGCACATCTACAAAATTGAAGTAGGCAACGCTGAGTCATCCTACTTTCAGAACCTGGTGATAAAACATTTTTCAAAGGGAGCTGCCTTGGCGCTTTCTTTCACTAGCACGAGCCAGCCAGTTAACCTGTCTCAAGGAACTTAATTCACCAAAATGATGTCTGGAAAAAGACATACTACCTCAGACTAAAATTGTAGTAAAATGCCTACTCTTGCCATGCTTTGAAGCTGAAAGCTAAAAACTCAGTTGTCAAAGAGTTACTTCAATTCCCTAAAACCAGACATTTGTATCATGAATTTATTAAAATATTTTCAGTTTTTCGGAACCCTAGCCGCTGTACTTTCGCCAACATTAGTAACTGTTGCTAGTTTACCACCACAGCCACCAGCTCAATTGGCATCGCAGCGGGAAATCAGCCTGAAATTCCCGGATGATACCAAGGAAAGAGAACGTATCAATTCTTCACTAGGGGGGGGCTCGCGGGGGATTGGGGTAGCCTCTTGTCTCAAGGATGATGAAACACCTGGGAACAGTTCTCTCAAAGCTTTGGCTCCGATAACAGATTCAAGTAAAACAATTGCTGAGAATCCAAGTTTGTTCGTTTATGTCCCTCAAACTACTGCCAAATCTGCCAAATTTATTGTCCGGGACAACAATGGCAAGGAAGTTTACCACTCAGAATTTATCCCACCGGAAACTTCTGGTATAGTTAAACTTACTATCCCTGAAACTGTTTCTTTAGAATTGAAGCAAGAGTATCATTGGGAGCTCAAGCTGATGTGTAATCCAACAAATTATTTTTCAGAGGAAAATAAGTCTGTTGACGGGTGGCTCCTACGTACTCAACTAAATTCAGAGCAACAAAAACAGTTAGATTGTGTAAGACAAGCTCCAGATTTACAGAATTTATTACAATTCCCAGAAGAACCCAGTTTGTTCTCTTGTGTCAGACAAACTCCAGAATTGCAGAATCTGCTCAATAGTGTGAGACAATCTCCGGAACAAAGAGAGTTATTCGAGAGCTTGAAACAATCTCCAGAGCAAGCCAAACTCTATGTGGAAGCCTTGGTGTATGCCAATGCTGAGATTTGGCACGAAACTATAAATAACATTGCTCAGTTAAGTGATGCTCATCCCCAAGAATGGCAAGAACTTTTGGCTTCGGTAGGGTTAGAAGATTTTACTCAAGAAAAATTACTTGATTGCTGCACAGCTAATTAGGTGGTAGGTGTTATACAAATCCGGTTACTATGGAGTAATTATAGCAACCGCCAAGGCTATTAGGACAAGGGGCTTAAGCCCCTTGTTAACTTGCCTTACCTGAGAATATCTTAACCGCCTTGGCGACTGCTATACCACTTTATTATTTCTTTGGTAACCTAATACCTAACACCCATTGGTGACAAGTTAAGGCAAAATCGTCGTTGTCAAGGGAATGGAGAAGGTCGAATGGAGAAGGTCGAAGGTCGAATATAGATTTTTTTGTCCAAAGTCCAATTCCATATATAGGGTCTTTTTTCGCCCCAAACACCATATCTGGGAGTTGACAAAATGCACCACATTTTAACTTGTCACCATTGCCTAACACTTAACACCTAATACCTAATACCTAATTTTTATGTGGTCAAAGTTAAAAAGTTTTGTTTGGCAATGGCGTATTGTGGGGTTAGCTATTCCTAGTATTACAGGATTAGTAATCTTACTGCGTTTTGCTGGTTTTTTGCAGCTCTGGGAATGGGCAGTGTTTGATCTATATATACGTCTGTCCCCCCTGGAATTACCAGATAATCGGGTTGTCGTTGTTGGCATTAATGAAACCGATGTAAAAAACTTGGAAGATGCCATTATTTCTGATGAAGTATATGCTAAATTTCTTAAGAAACTGAAAGAGCAGCAACCAAGAGCAATTGGTCTAGACATTTATCGGGAATTTCCTGTAGAACCTGGTTATGAGCAACTAAAAGAGGTTTTTGAATCTACTCCTTATTTAGTTGGTATCCAGAAAGTAGCTGGGCAACCAGGGCGTGATACTGTTGCTCCGCCACCAGTACTCAAAGCTTTAGGGCAAGTGGGAGCTAATGACTTAGTGTCTGATGCTGATAACAAGGTACGGCGTGGCTTTTTGTACTTGACTACTCAAGATGGAGAAAGAGTCTATAGCTTGAGTTTTTATCTGGCTTTGCTTTATCTAGATGCCATGGGCATTGCCGTCGAAACAGTTGATGAGTATAAAATTAGTTTGGGAAAGGCGATATTTGCCCCCCTAGAAGCTAATGATGGTGGCTATATACGTACCGATGCTGGTGACTACCAACTCTTATTGAATTATCGCGGACCCAACAGACATTTTCCCACAGTTTCGATGACAGAGGTTCTCGAAGACAAATTACCTCCAGATTGGGGACGCGATCGCATAATCTTGATTGGTAAAGTGGGAGTTAGCTTCAATGATGTGTTTTTTACTCCCTATAGTGGTGGCTTGCTTGGTCTTTCAGAGCCGATGTCTGGGGTAGAAGTTCATGCCAATCTTACTAGTCAGATTATCAGCGCTGCTCTTAATGGTCGTCCTTTAATTCAAACTTGGTCAGAGCCTTGGGAATGGTTGTGGATTTTTTTCTGGTCTGGAGTGGGTGCTACCTTAACTTGGAAATTTCGTTATTTGGGTGAGCAGAAATCCAACACCTTCAGAAAGCAAACTAGTCTAATTTTATCAGCAAGTGTTTTGTTGGGCTGCACCTATGGGGCTTTTTTACAGGGGTGGTGGATACCGATAGTACCACCCTTGTTGGCATTCGTCGGAGCCGCGATCGCAGTTACAGCTTATCTTGCCCGTAGTGCTGGAGATATTCGCAAGACTTTTGGACGTTATCTTACTGATGAAATAGTAGCCAAGCTGCTAGAAAATCCAGAAGGATTATCTCTGGGTGGGGAAAGGCGGAAAATCACGATCTTAGTTTCCGATTTACGAGGATTTACCAGTCTCTCAGAAAGATTACCCCCTGAAGAAGTCGTGAAAATTCTCAACTTCTATTTGGGATATATGGCGGATGTGATTACTTCCTACCGGGGAACTATTGATGAGTTTATGGGAGACGGGATTTTAGTCTTCTTCGGTGCCCCCACAGTTAGAGAAGATGATGCTGAACGAGCAGTGGCTTGTGCCGTTGCCATGCAGTTAGCCATGGAACCTGTTAACGCCAAGATGAAAGAGTTAGGCTTACCACAACTAGAAATGGGTATTGGTATCAATACTGGTGAAGTTGTGGTAGGAAATATCGGTTCAGAGAAACGTACCAAGTACGGTGTAGTTGGTAGACAGATGAACCTTACTTATCGTATTGAATCCTATACCATTGGCGGTCAAATTCTTATTTCAGAATATACCTTAAATGAACTCAAACCACCTTTAAAGATTAACAGCGAAAAAGAGGTACTGCCAAAAGGGGTAAAACAGCCAATAAGTATCTATGATGTTGGGGGTATTGGTGGAAGCCACAACCTATTTTTGACTCAGGCAGAAGAAGAATTTTTAGATGTTGCTCAAGCCATCCCCATTCGTTACTTAGTGCTGGAAGGAAAGCACATGGGGGATGCAGTATTTAGAGGCAATTTAGTCAAGCTTTCAGCCAAAGGAGCTGTAATTAACTTAGACAATGCTCCACAGCAGGAAACACCTCCAGGGTTAAGTAATATCAAGCTTAATTTATTAAACCAGGAGCTTCCCGAACAAGCTAGTGAAGATATTTATGCAAAAGTTTTGGAGCAACCAGCAGCATCTGGAAGTTTTTGCATCCACTTTACTGCTATCCCTCCAGAGGAAAAAACCAAGCTTGACAATCTTTACCAATCTTTAATTAGGGCTTGCTGAATAAGTGTGGAAGCCATGCCAGACAAGCTTTTCAATCGTTTTCAGTCTTGCAAAGTGCAAGGAAATGGTATTTTTTAGTTCAAAAACCTTGCACTTGTACCAGAAAATTCCTCCTGAACTCTTAACTTATTACTTATTACTTATTACTTATTACTTCAAAACCTGCGTCAATCGACTTATTCAGCAAACCCTAATTAGGTGTTAGGTGGTAGGTATTCCATAATGAGTTGAGGCGATCGCTCATTCTTTTGTAATTCAATCAGACTCAAATTACCGCCGCAAACCCAGTAAACTCAACAAGCTTCGCCAAAGGCGTTGACAGAAGCGAGTCACAAACCGAGTAAAATTTTTCCATAGCAATTTATTCTCAGCAATTTTCCGCAACTCCCTGGCTCGATTGAAGTTAGGTTTAAGCCTCAAAACTTGATTGTAACTGGCAATTGCTTCTTCGTACCTGCCTAAATTAAACTGGGAAAAGCCTTTTTGGTTCCAGGTTTCGTAGTGGTCAGATTTCAATGTAATAGCTTGGTTATATGAAATAATAGCCTCTTCATACCTGCCTAAACTTGCCAGGGAAAGACCTCGGATTACCCAGGTGTAGTGGTAGTCAGGTTTCAATTGAATAGCTTGGTCGAAGGAGGCAATTGCTTCCTCATACCTGCCTAATTGATTCAGGGAAAGACCTCGTTGTAACCAGTCTAGCTCTTCTTCAGGTTGAAATATAATAGCTCGCTCAAAAGAGGCAATTGCTTCCTTATACCTGCCTAAATTATTCAGGTCAATGCCCCGACCATTCCAGGCATCCAGGTTGTTAGGTTGAAATGTAATAGCCTGGTCGTATGAAGCAATAGCTTCTTCATACCTGCCTAAATGCTCTAGGGAAATACCTCGGATTACCCAGGTGTGGTGGGAGTCAGGTTTCAATGTAATCGCTTGGTCGTATGAAGCAATAGCTTCTTCATACCTGCCTAAATTATCTAGGGAAAGACCTCGGTTTCTCCAGGCGTGGTGGGAGTTAGGTTTCAACGTAATCGCTTGGTCGTATGAAGCAATAGCTTCTTCATACCTGCCTAAATTATCTAGGGAAAGACCTCGGTTTCTCCAGGCGTGGTGGGAGTTAGGTTTCAACGTAATCACTTGGTCGTATGAAGCAATAGCTTCTTCATACCTGCCTAAATTATCTAGGGAAAGACCTCGGTTTCTCCAGGCTTGGTGGAAGTCAGGTTTCAATGTAATCGCTTGATCGTATGAAGCAATAGCTTCTTCATACCTGCCTAAATTATCTAGGGAAACGCCCCGGTTGCTCCAGGCTTGGCGAAAGTCAGGTTTCAATGTAATCGCTTGGTCGTAATTGGTAATTGCCTCTTCATACCTGCCTAAATTATCTAGGGAAAGGCCTCGGTTGCTCCAGGCTTGGTGGAAGTCAGGTTTCAATGTAATTGCTTGGTCGTAATTGGTAATTGCCTTTTCATACCTGCCTAAATGAGCTAGGGAAAGGCCTCGACCATTCCAGAGTCGGTGGAAGTCAGGTTTTAGTTTCAAGGCTTCATCGTAATTAGTGATCGCGGCTTCATCATCTTCGGCAGCAACTAGCAGCTTTCCTTGTTCCACCAGTAAATTAACTTGATTGTCAGTTGTCTGATGTTGTTCTGCCAGCAGTTCTTGAATTTCTAGTATTTTTTGAGTCTGTTCCTGAAGAGTGAGGTCATTATATTGTTCATCTTCTCCTGCTTCAATCAGTTGGCGTGATACTTGCTCTACTACTTCTACAGCTGTAATAAATTGAAAGACACCAGAGTTTTCCTGAAACCAATTAGGAGCATGACGCCTGATGGACTTAATACCAAATAGGGGTAACAAAAAGACTAGGCAGAGTGGGAAATTTTCTCGAAATTGCTCTACTTGTTGGTTCACATCTTCTAACAGCGGTGGAACTGTCTCAAATTGGTAATATTCCCCTTCACTGCCATTGCCTGGTTTAATATATTCAACAAAGGATTTCTCCAGACCGACGACCAACAGAATTTGGCACTTCTCTTGATGTGACGCACTATTAACTACAACCGCAAAATTCTCAATTGGTTGTGACAAACGCAAAACCTCAATGTTTGCCCGGGGAATATCCTCCTGGATACTGGTAATTAATTCCTCTCTTACAATCTGAGAACAGCGAACAAATAGCAGTCTGAAACCTACTGCCTCCCGTAGTGCAGTGACGAAAGCTTGGTATTGTTCTTCTGATTGTGCCATATACAAGTGACTTTCCTAATAATCTAATCTCCCTGTGCCGATTTTGCCACGGTATGATGCATGGTGATGATCTGTTGACTTTTACCGGCATCTTTATTAGATATTAGATATTAGATATTATCGGTTATTACTTATCACTTAATCCCTGTTGCAATACAGCCAATACCTGAGCCAAATCTCCTGCTAATAAAGCCTGTTTATCCAACCACAAACCAGGGAAAACTTCACTGCGAATTATTCCTTCCTCATTAGCAACTAGCTTAATATATTTACCTTCCACCAGGCGAAACCAATCTAATTCTTGCTCCTCAACTCGCCAAACAATATATTCCTGTACCTGATTGCGTCGGTAAACCTTTAGTTTGTCGTGTACATCAATAGATACCGTGCTAGCAGCAATTTCTGCAATCAATTCCGGCGCACCTTCGACATAGCCATCTTCA
>JAAHHL010000325.1 GCA_010672185.1 Caldora sp. SIO3E6
TTCTAATTGCTACTCCATTCTCCGTGTAAAAGCGTAATTCGATTGATTGATCAGTACTGGGAGTTGGACTACTTTGTGCCACTTCTACTTCAGTCTTGGTTGTGTCTGCTGTAGAATTGGTTATACTTGCTGGAGAGTTAGTTGTATCTACTTCAGTATTGGTTGTATCTACTGGAGAGTTAGTTGGAGCTGCTTGAGTTGTATCTGCTGGAGAACTAGTTGTATCTGCTGGAGGATTGGCACAACCTGCCACAAGTCCCAGGCTCAAGATTGAAGCAGCAGCTAAGGTAGTCAGGTATTTAGTTTGCATCAAGTTGGGTATCTCCAAATTATGAGAGGGGAAAAATTACGAGTTATTGCTAATTTAATCTGAGTTAAATGAGGATTGACTGAGATCAAACTGGGGAGAGCATAATAGTCATTGGTAGTTTAATATTTTAGCAACGCAGGATACATCATTTTCTTTAGAATACGCTCAATCTTGCTAATTATCCGCATAGTTTTTGCTCAGGTAGTAAATTTCATCAAATTAGACTATGAGTAAGTCTCTCCTTAAACCGTTTCAGTTTGGTTTGCTATGTCTGGGTGTTGCTCTGATGATTATCTTGACAGTATCAACACCAAGTCTCAGTATTCCAGCAAATTCCTCCCCCATCAGAATTGCTCGCCCTACCTGGGACACTGGCTGGTTTCAGGCAGAAGTTCTCAAATTATTGCTCGAAGATTTGGGGTACGAAGTAAAGGAGCCAGTTACCCGCAATACGGAGGAGTTTTACCGGGATGCGGCTCAAGGTGATATCGATCTTTGGGCTAACAGTTGGCTCCCCAATGTCAACCAATATCACGAACAACCAGGTATTAAAGAAAAAGTTGAGGCTATTGGTTTTATCGAAAAAGGCGGAGCCCTACAAGGCTACATGATTGATAAACCTAGTGCTGATCGCCTTGGTATTAAAAGTATAGCTGACTTCAAAGACCCGAAAATTGCTCAGGAATTTGATACAGACGGCAATGGCAAAGCTGAACTAATTGGTTGTAATGTAGATTGGTCTTGCTCGGCAGCCATTGAGCATCATCTAGAGGTTTATGGGTTACAGGATACTGTCGAGCAAGTGCAGGGGGATTACTCTCCCTTAATGAGCGACGCCGTTGCCCAATACCAACAGGGACAACCGATCCTATTTTACAATTGGACTCCTAACTGGACTTTAGGAAGACTGCAACCGGGCAAAGATGCCATATGGTTGGAAGTGCCATTCTCTAGCTTGCTAGAGAAGCAAGCTGAGCTCGAAAACCAAACAACTGTTGCCAAGTTACTTGGATGTGCTTCTGAACCTTGCAATATTGGCTTTCCTCCTAATGATATTCGCGTAGTTGCCAATACTGATTTCTTAGAAGCTAAACCAGATGTGAGAAAACTTTTGGAGTCGTTTGAGATTCCCTTAGCTGATATCGCAGCTCAAAATGCTTTAATGCTTGCTGGTGAAGGAGAAAATGCCGATATTATCCGCCATGCTCAAACGTGGATTCAAGACAATCGTTCTCAAGTAACCCCATGGTTAAGGTTAGCCAAAGATGCAGCCATTGCTCAAGGGGAATCAAGCCAAACCCAACCGAAGGAAACAGAAGAGGCAGCTGGCAATGAAGATGTAAATGCTAAGGTAACAGAACGCCCCACTCTTAAAGTTACCACTCAGCGATTTGAACCGTTTGTAACCTATGAACAGCGAAAATATGGGGGTTTTAGCATTGAACTTTGGGAGATGATTGCTGAGGAAATGGGAGTCGATTACCAACTTTATGGGGTAAACTCGATTGCCAAACTCCTTGATGATATTGAACGTGAGGCAGCAGATGTGGGGATTACTGGAATTAACATTACCTCAGAGCGGGAAAGAGCTCTAGATTTTTCCCTACCTTACTATGCTACAGGTCTACAGATTTTAGTGCCAGTAAATGCCTCCGGAGAAACTCCCAATCTAATGACCAAGATCCTTTCGGCTTTTAGCTCACCTAAGCTCTACTATGGAATTGGGGGTTTTATTCTGGTTTTACTGCTGATCGCTCACGTCATTTGGTGGACAGAACGTAAACACAATTCTGACTTTCCTCAGAATTATTTCCAAGGCATTTGGGAAGGTTTTTGGTGGGCTGCAGTTACAGTGACGACTGTTGGCTATGGGGATAAAACACCAAAAAGATTTTTCGGTCGTGTTTTTGGTCTGATCTGGATGTGTGCTGGGTATTTTGTCTTTGCCTTTTTTACTGCTAGCGTTGCCACTACCTTCACTATTCAAGAATTGCAAGGTGATATCAACAATCTCGAAGACTTATTTGGAAGGCGCGTCGCTACCGTTACCCATAGCAGCGCTGTGACTTACTTACAAAATCAGCAGATGGCAGCAATTGAATACGAGACCAAAGAAGATGCCTTTGTTGCCTTACAATCCGAGGAAGTAGAAGCCATTGTCTATGATGCTCCTATCCTGGAACACTATGCTAGCCACGATGGTAAAGGGCAAACCCAAGTCGTTGGCTCAGTGTTTGATAACCTCTCCTATGGTCTTGCTGTTCCCCTCAATAGTCCTTACCGCAAAAAGATTAATGTAGCTCTCCTCAAACTTATGGAGAATGGAACTTACGAACAGCTTTGCCAAAAGTGGTTTGGCTAGGAAAGAAATATAGAGTAAATCTTCAGGAGGGTTGTTAACACCGGTAGAAGAGTTGGAGCAACCACAAAGGCACAAAGAACACAAAGGATGATACTCTATCTGGAACGAGGAGTACCAGAGGGATTAGTCATGACAAAATTAAAGGTGGGACTGTTGTTTGGTGGTTGTTCCGGAGAACATGAAGTCTCCATTGTTTCCGCTCAAGCGATCGCTCAAGCTTTGAGGGCAGAGCAAAATACTCAAAAATACGAATTACTGCCAGTCTACATCCAAAAAGATGGTATCTGGCAAGCAGGAGAGCTTGCTCGACAAGTGCTCGCATCGGGAAAACCTCTAGTATCTCCAGCAGCTGGTAATCTTTGGCAATTTCCTCCTCAGGTAACAGAAGTAGATGTTTGGCTTCCCATCCTTCATGGTCCTAATGGAGAAGATGGTACAGTACAAGGATTGCTGACTTTAATGCAAGTCCCTTTTGTCGGCAGTGGTGTTCTTGGTTCAGCATTGAGCATGGACAAATTGGCAATGAAGATAGCGTTTGCCAAAGCAGGATTACCCCAAGTGCCATACGTTGAAGTTCTACGGTCACAAGTTTGGTCTGGTCCTTGTGTGTTTCCTAAACTATGTGACCACATTGAAGCAACTCTAGATTATCCCTATTTTGTCAAACCAGCCAATCTGGGTTCATCCGTCGGGGTTGCCAAAGTGCGATCGCGTTCTGAGTTAGAAGCAGCTTTGGACAGTGCTGCTAGTTATGACCGCAGAATCATTGTAGAAGCTGGAGTTGTCGCACGGGAAGTAGAATGCGCTGTGTTGGGCAACGAACATCCCAAAGCATCCGTAGTCGGCGAGATTACCTATGAAAGTGACTTCTATGACTACGAAACCAAATACACTGAGGGTAAAGCCGACTTGTTAATTCCTGCCCCAATACCCGATAAAATTACCAATCAAATTCGGGAGATGGCAACTCAGGCATTTGCTGCTGTCGATGCTGCCGGTTTAGCACGGGTGGATTTCTTTTATGTTGAGGCTACAGCAGAGGTGTTCATTAATGAAATTAACACCCTACCGGGCTTCACCGCCACCAGTATGTACCCCCAACTGTGGGGAGCAACAGGTATCCCTTTCCCAGAATTAGTTAATCAGCTGATTGAGCTAGCACAAGAAGGCACAGAGCAGTCATAATGAAACAAATTTTTCATCTTTTCATCCATAAAGTAGAATCTCATTGAAGATTGCCTTATATCATAGAAGTAAAAGTCAAAGACAATGTTTCGCTATAAAATTCGTGCTATTGTTCTTACTGCTGGCATCATTTGTGCCTTCACTGTAGGATGGTCTCCTGCGCGATCGCAGGAATTGGAAATTGAGGAAGCGGCAGTTGAAGCAGTTGAAGAGGAACAAGAGATTGAACCTGCTACAGGGGACGCTGACGCAGCAACAACGACAGAAACTCCTGATATTCCTACTGATGAATTAGAACTGCTAGTCAAGCCTCTCACCATAGAAAAACTGGAAAATGAGGCGGCAGGGTGGATGCTGTTGCTCGAAGCTAAAGCTATAGAAATTAGCGAAGCAGAAATTGCTGTCAAACGCCAGAATATATCGATCAACCGACAGGAAGAAGCAGCTAATGAGTTAAACAAAGCTAAGGAAGCTCTTCAAGAAGCAGAGGAAGCCCAAGCCACAGCTGCTCCAGGTACACCAGAGTACGAAAAAGTCACGAAAAAGGTAGAGGAAGCTAAAGAAGAGCTCAAAAAAGCAGAAGAAGCGATTAAAGAAGCAGCTACTGCTCAAGAGGGGCTCCAAGAGGACAAGGCGCTACGGGAAGCTTTGGAAAAAGCAGAGGAAACAGCTGATCTAGATGCGGCGAAGGAGACCCTTGACAAGGCTGAAAAAGAACGAGAGGAGATAACCCCTGGCTCTGCCGAGTACGATAGGGCAACGGAAAAAATCGACAAACTCAAAGAAGCGATCGCAGCTTTCGAGGAAGCAGAAGAAGCGAAGCAAGGGACAGAACCTGACTCACCAGAGTACCAACAAGCTGAACAACAGCTCGAAAAAGCTCAAGAAGAACTCAAAAAGGCACGGGAAGCCATTGATGGAGTTGAGCCAACGGATACTGAACCGAAAGAGCAATCTTCCGAGACTATCGATGAAGCCGCAGCTCTTCTAGAAAAAACCGAAATTGAAATTGATGGGGAGGAGAAAATTGCTGGTTCCACTGAAGTAGTAGATACCACAAATAGCCTTGAAGAGCAACAAGAACAGCTCGAGGAAGCGGCAGAAGAATTGCAAGAGAGTGCAGATGAGGAATCGGAATTAAAAAACCAACTAGTAGCAACGGTTACCGAACTCCAGTCTCAGCAGACAGCAATTATTGATCGCTTTAAAATCATCTTGGATCAACTAGAGAAGAAAGGTGGTAACGGCGAGGTTTACCGCAAATACATTGAGGTCGTTAGTGGTCTACAATTGGATGTCACAGACACTGAAGGTCTAGGGGTAAGGCTTATCAGTTGGGTTCAATCTGAAGAAGGGGGTCTGCGCTGGGCCGGTAATATCGGTACTTTTGTGGGGATTGTTGTTGCCTCGTTTATTGTATCTCAAGTCATAGGTATATTCTTCAACCAACTGTTTGTGCGATTCGGAAATATATCCGGAGCATTGCGTGGATTTATGGTTACCCTTATCAAACGGGGAGGAGTTGTTTGTGGTGTTCTGTTGGCTCTCACAGCCTTAGAAGTCAGCTTAGGTCCGATTATCGCCCTAGTCGGTGGTGCTAGTTTCGTCCTGGCGTTTGCACTGCAAAGCAACTTAGGTCACTTTGCTAGCGGCTTGACGCTTATGTTCTACAGACCCTTCGATGTGGGTGATGAAATCAAAATTGCTGGACTTTGGGGATGGGTGGATTCTATCACCCTAGCAAGTACTAGAATCAAAGGCTTTGATGGTCAGATATATACTCTTCCCAATGGTATGGTTTGGGGTGACATAATTGAAAACTTAACTACTGGTGAAAGGCGGGAGTTAGGTTTACAGTTCCGGATTGGTTTTGATGAGGACTTGACTCATGTGCAACAATTACTCATAGAAACGATGAAATCCCACCCGGGAATTCTCCAAGAGCCAGCTCCCTCAATCATGGTGTGGGGATTTGAGGAATACTACATTGATCTTGAGGTTGAGGGATGGACGAAAACCGAGGAATATTGGCATGTTCACCAAGAAGTTCTCTGCATGATTAAAGAACGGTTTGATCAAGAAGGAATCAAGCTTGCAGCTATCCCCGTACACAATATTCGCTTCCATGAAGCAGTTAATCGCAAAATGTCCCAACTCCTTCCTGAAACTCCTGTAGAGCAGGCAAGTGAGGAAACATCTTCAGTTAGTTAACTAGGGTTTGCTGCATAAGTATAGCAGTCGCCAGGGCGGTTAAGACATTCTCAGATAAGGCAAGTTAACAAGGGGCTTAAGCCCCTTGTCCTAATCACATTGGCGATTGCTATAACAAGCATTAGAAGGCAAGAGACAGGAAGCAGGAGGAACAAGAGTTTTCCTTACTTAGGGTCTGCTGAATAAGTCATTAGCTATCAGTTTTTAGCTTTCAGCCGTCAGCTTTCAGCTTTCAGCTTGAAGATTACCCAGGGATTTTCCACAACAATGCCAGCTTTTTGAGCCCATTTGATACATTTCCTTGTACAAGACTTGGTTTGTTAACAGCTGAAAGCCTTGTCTGGTATAGCTTGCGCACTTATTCAGCAAGCCCTACTTAAAAAGCAGGAATTTCCCATCAAGATGCCAGGTCTTTGAGCTCATCGGTACAATTTCCTTGCACCGACCTGGGAAATTTCCCTAAAACCTAAAACCTAAAACCTAAAACCTAAAACCTAAAACCTAACACCTAACACCTAACACCTAACACCTAACACCTATTCAATATTTGGCTCCACAATAGCAATATTCCACTGACCTAACTGACTGGTTTCATAAGCCACATAGCGCCCATCACCACTAATAGTTGGATGTCGCACTGAACCTTTCACACCAGCAGTAAGAAGTCTTGACCTTTGTTTGTTTCGGTCGTAGATTAAAATATCTGTTTTTCCCCTTTCGCTGGAAACATAGGCAATAAAACGACCATCACTACTCAATGCTGGTTGATCTTGGCTAGAGTCGCGGCGATTAAGATTGGGCAAATCAACTAGACGCTTTTGTTGCAAATCGTAAAGAAAGATATCTCGGCTACGATTGCGATCAGAAGCAAAAGCAAGGTAACGACCATCACTACTGTAAGCTGGGGATTCATCTGCTCTTTGGCTGTTGATTCCACCTGAGAGGATTTGTGGTGGTGAATTAAACTGGTTAACACAGCTGCTAGTGAGAAGTAGGAGGCAGAAGGCAGGAGGCAGGAGGCAGAAGGCAGGAGGCAGAAGGCAGGAGGCAGGAGGTAGGAGAGAGGGATTTTCTTTCATCACCTATATAGAGAATGAGGCAGCTATTTGATTATTTGATTTAATTAGGGTTTGCTGCATGAGTGTGGAAGCTATACAAGACTTGGGTTTCAATCATGCAGCAAGCCAAAATAGTCCAAGGTTTTTGCATTTTTTGCTTCAAAAACCTTGCACCATTGTAGGGAAATACCTG
>JAAHHL010000326.1 GCA_010672185.1 Caldora sp. SIO3E6
GTCCACTTAAAGTGGACTGAAGATGTTTGAGCCGATTGATATGAGTCATCTTTAGATGACTTGAGCTATTAGCCGGTCGTTTAAACGACCGGTGGGGCAAGGATTTCACGTTAAGTTGACACCAATGCTTCGTTCCTCAACCCAACGCCAGTAATACAAATGTTGGGTTCACTATCGTACCGCTACGCAACAAGCAAGCTACAATCTAACCTACTGGCTAACGCGGTGGCAAGCTTAAAATTGCTGATCTACGAGCCTTTTGAGAAGGTAGTAATCAAATGGAAAAATTAGAAAAATACCGATTACTAATTCGCCAACTCTTAAGTAATCATGCCACGTTAGCAGAGAATCAAACAGAAGAGGAGATTGAGTGTCAACTAATTTTTGACATAGAACATGATCATTATCAACTTCTAGATATCGGCTGGGATGGACTCAAGCGAGTCTATCACTGTTTCATCCATTTGGATATTAAAAATGGTAAAATTTGGATTCAGCGAAATATGACAGAAGCGGATTTAGCCCAAGATTTAGCGGAAATGGGTATACCAAAAGAAGATATTATTCTCGGTTTACATCCAAGTTATAAACGTCCTTACACAGGCTATGGAGTAGCTTAGTAGAGTTGAATGCTCAAATCCCGATGGAGTAGATGGATAATGCAAGAAACAATGAAGGAATACGAGCAACTCTCACCCACTGCTGGACAAATCATTTTAGAGCAGTTACCAGACCGGATCAAA
Organism: Caldora sp. SIO3E6; assembly: GCA_010672185.1. GTDB lineage: Bacteria > Cyanobacteriota > Cyanobacteriia > Cyanobacteriales > Coleofasciculaceae > Caldora. Next base: position 744 of record JAAHHL010000326.1, read on the forward strand.
AATGCTATCACTGCGCGTGCTGCTGAAATCAATTATCCCGTTGAAGCGGTGATTGAAATGGCGATCGCAGGCTATCTTGATCCTCATGCGATCGGCTTTGTCGATTGCAAACCAGATCGCAAAGCTTAACTCATCCCCCGGAAGACAGCACGAGGGTAAGGTGTTATTTGTTGTTAGTTGTTAGTTGTTAGTTGTGTCCTGCCCTATTTAAGTATTTTAGTGAAGTACCATGGCAAACAACAATAATCAGGAGAGTATTCAAATCAGTGGCCATTTAGGGCCAATAAAAGCTATAGATGTTCCTCTTACCTTAGAAATATCTCCTCTCACAGTTTTTATTGGGCCACAAGGAACCGGTAAATCTTTAGTAAGTCAGTTGTTATATTTCTTTCGTGATGCCCAATACTTGATTTCTACTCACTCCAAACAAGAAGAACCTGAAGGCAGTGTGAGAAAAGTAGTTGAAGGTATTCGTTCTGGAGAAAATAGTAAAAGATCATTTTCCTCTTTTGTCATGGGAGATAAGGTAGATATTAGGTATACAAACAAAGACAATAATCAAGTCAAATATGATTGGACAATGACCTGCTATGAGTCAAACCGAATAATTAGACCCAAAAGCAAGTTTAATCAAGAGATCCAATCATGGTTGATGAAAATAGTAGATAATCCCTCACTATCAGGAGATATTCAATCAAATGCCTTATTTGTTCCAGCAGAGCGCTCCTTTTTTTCTCGTCTCATCAATTCAGATCCCCAATCTCTAGGAAGTTCGGAATTACCTATTACCATGCGTGAGTTTACCAGATTTCTGTTCAAGTCAGCAGATACTCACCAAAAATGGCAAGAAGATTCTCAAGAACAGCCGTTAGAGGTCAGGGAAATTGATAAACTTATTACTCATGAATTACGTGGACATGCAGTTTTTTCTAGAAAAGGGCTTTATGCTCGCAGATGGCAATGGATGCCGGAGGAGAGCGATCGCCCAATTGAAATAGAAATGGCATCTTCAGGACAAATGGAAACTTGGCCGATGGTCTCCATTGCTCAAGCAATGTTTGGCTGGAAAACATTGCAAAGACCCCTATTTATACATATTGAGGAGCCAGAAAACCATCTCCATCCTTCTGCTCAGGTTGCTATTACCAAACTATTAACTTACTTATGCAATAAAGGATTTAGACTTATCATTACTACTCACTCAATGTTGGTCTTATATGTTTTGAATAATCTAGTTTTAGCAGCTCAAAATTTACCTGAAGAAAATTTTGAATATCTTCCCGATGCTTCCCTCAGACTCGCACCTAATCAGCTATCAGCCTATTTATTTTCCGATGGCACTGCTACTTCAATCCGAGATCGAGAATCTGGGCAACTGGATGAAAGTAAACTTTCCAGTGTATTGGGTAATCTTGAGATGCAGTATAACCAAATTCAAGCTTATGATATTTTGTAATTATCAATATTGGGTAATTTTTGAAGCTGACATCATAAAGTAATTTAGTAAAAATGTACGATTAAATAAATAATAGTTTATAATGGTATGTGTGGAATGATCAACTTAGTATTGTCGCATATTTAGTTTTAGTAATACTCGTGGATATGAGCTATGATCGATTGTCTCGATGCGGCTCGCTACTTTATTGTCAGAGCTTATGAGAGTGGTATAGAAGCCGAGATGACCAATATGAAAGTTCAAAAGCTTCTGTACTATTCACAAAGCTTGCATTTGGCATTATACGATGAGCCATTGTTTGAAGAAGAAATCCAAGCATGGCGGTATGGTCCTGTGTGTCCTCCTGCTTATAAGTTTTACAATGAATTTGAAGCTCAACAGTTACCCTTACCGGAGCCGAAATTGTTGTCACAGATTTCTCATGAACAGAAAAAGCTTTTAGAGGAAGTTTGGGGATACTTCGGTGGTTACCATGCTTATCGACTTAGTGATATGACTCACTTCGAGTTTCCTTGGAGAAAAGCTCGAAAAGGTTTGCTACCTGAAGCACGTTCAACGAAACCCATTCTGCTTGAAGATATGAAAGCATTAGGTTGTCAGAAACTGGATGTGATAGAGCGTGACAATTTTGCTTATGAATTGGTGATGTCTCAAGTATTAGAGGACGCTGTTAATTCAAAATCATCCAATCGCATTGGGAAAGGAGAGGTGCATGACTGGCTCAAATCCCTTCTCGATTGAGGCATCTGATAATTTCAACCGTTCTTTCAAAAAACTTGCAAAAGTACATGGAACTGGTTTTAGTGAGTTGATTGCAGGAGTGCTGGAAGATTTAATTGAAGAGCAGTATCCTAATAACTCCCGTAAGGAACCTTTGCCGGGGAAGATTCGGTTACCGGAAGAATGGACATTTCACAAGTTGGAGCTTAGGATTGCCAAAGGTGCTTCAGGACAAATCAGATTGATGTATTTGGTTAATGCAACTACTTGCACAATCAGATTAGTTTGGATTTATAGTCATGAACAGTTTACCAAACGTCCCGCTGACCAAGATCTCAAGAATGTGATCAAAGAAATCATAGGCTAGGTATACAGAATGAGTGCGATCGCATGGGTACAAATTGGGCTAATCTTCAAGGGCAGATAAAAGGGCGCACGTCGGTGCGCCCCTACGAAATATGATGTGGTAATTAATTGGAACTTGATATAGCAATTCTCGCATCCGTGAGGTACACTTCCCAAGCCAGTTGTAGGTTGGGTTGAGGAACGAAACGAAACCCAACACTGAGTTTACTGCATTAGGTTATACCAAATCCGGTTACAATAGAGCCGTTTTTAGCAAACCGTGAAATCTTGCTCTGGGACGTTTCATGAAACGTCTCTACAATGTGGGCATAGTGGGTATATCGATACCGGATTTGGTATTAGTGCTTGTTGTCGCGATCGCTCATCTTGAGGTGTTAGTTTTAGTGTGAACCACTTTCGACACAAAGTTCACAAAGAGAATCAGCCGAACATATTTTACTTCAGTAAATCTAATATTTGTTGCTGTTTAGCAATCTTTCCTTGCTCACCATAGAGTTTTGCGGCTTTCTTGAAATCCTGAATAGTTTTTTGCTCGTCTCCCAACTTGAAATAGGCAACCCCACGGTTAATGTAGGCAATAGCCAACTTAGGATTAATTTTGAGGACTTGAGTATAATCAGCGATCGCTTTGTCTAATTCTCCTTTTTGGCGGTAGTCATACCCACGGTTGATGTAGGCAGCAGTATACTCAGGATTAATTTTGAGGACTTGAGTATAATCAGCGATCGCTTTGTCTAGTTCTCCTTTTTTACCGTAGATAACCCCACGACTGTAGTAGGCTTCAGCATACCCAGGATTAATGTTAAGGGATCGGGTGTAATCAGCGATTGCTTGGTCTAGTTCTTCTTTTGTACTGTAAGCATTCCCGCGATTGTAGTAGAAACCAGCATTCTCAGGGTTAATTTTGAGGGCTTGGGTGTAATCAGTGATCGCCTTGTCTAATTCTCTTTTGTCATAGTAGGCATTTCCACGACTGTTGTAGAAAGCAGCATTCTCAGGATTAATGTTAAGAGCTAGGTTGAAATCAACGATCGCTTGGTCTAGTTTTCCTTTCTTGTAGTAGGCATTTCCACGACTGTTGTAGGCTTCAGCATACTCACGGTTAAATTTAAGGGCTTGAGTGTAATCAGTGATCGCTCGGTCTAATTCTCCTTTTTTAAAGTAAGCAGTCCCACGATTGTTGTAGGCTTCAGCATACTCACGGTTAAATTTAAGGGCTTGAGTGTAATCAGCGATTGCTTGGTCTAATTCTCCTTTTTTAAAGTAAGCAGTACCACGATTGTTGTAAGCTTCAGCATACTCACGGTTAAATTTAAGGGCTTGAGTGTAATCATCGATCGCTCGGTCTAATTCTCCTTTTTTAAAGTAAGCAGTACCACGATTGTTGTAAGCTTCAGCATCCTTAGGATTAATTTTGATTGCTTGAGTGAAATCAGCGATTCCTTGGTCTAATTCTCCTTTGTCAGAGTAGACAACCCCACGATTGTTGTAAGCTTCAGCATCCTTAGGATTAAGGTTAAGGGCTTGGGTGTAATTAGCGATTGCCTTGTCTAATTCTCCTTTTTTGTAGTAAGCGAACCCACGATTGCTGTAGGCTTGGGTATCCTGAGGATTAATTTTGAGGGCTCGGGTGAAATCAGTGATCGCCTTGTCTAATTCTCCTTTGTTAGAGTAGGCATTCCCACGGTTGTAGTAAAAACCAGCAAACTCAGGATTAATTTTGAGGGCTTGGTTGAAATCAGCAAGCGCTTGGTCTAGTTCTCCTTTGTCAGAGTAGGCATTCCCACGATTGCTGTAGGCTTGAGCATCCTGAGGATTAATTTTGAGGGCTCGGGTGAAATCAGCGATCGCTTGGTCTAGTTCTCCTTTTTTACCGTAGATAACCCCACGACTGTAGTAGGCTTGAGCATACTCAGGATTAATTTTGAGTGCTCGGTTGTAGTCAGCGATCGCTTGTTCTAATTCTCCTTTTTTGTAGTAAGCGAACCCACGATTGCTGTAGGCTTGAGCATCCTCAGGATTAATTTTGAGGGCTTGAGTATAATCAGCGATCGCTTTGTCTAATTCTCCTTTTTGGCGGTAGTCATACCCACGGTTGATGTAGGCAGCAGTATACTCAGGATTAATTTTGAGGACTTGAGTATAATCAGCGATCGCTTGGTCTAGTTCTCCTTTTTTACCGTAGATAACCCCACGACTGTAGTAGGCTTCAGCATACCCAGGATTAATGTTAAGGGATCGGGTGTAATCAGCGATCGCTTGGTCTAACTCTCCTTTGTCATAGTAGGCACTCCCACGGTTGCTATAGGCTTCAGCACTATTAGGATTAATTTTGAGGGCTCGGTTGTAATCAGTGATCGCTTGATCTAGTTCTCCTTTGTCATTGTAGGCAATACCACGGTTGTTGTAAGCTTCAGCATCCTCAGGATTAATTTTAAGCGCTTGGGTGAAATCAGCGATCGTTTTATCTAATTCTCCTTTGTCATTGTAGGCAAGCCCACGATTTTTGTAGGCTTTAGAAAATTCAGGATTAATTTTGAGGGCTCGGTTGAAATCAGCAAGCGCTTGCTCTAGTTCTCCTTTTTTATAGTAAGCAAGCCCACGGTTGTTGTGGGCTTCAGCATACTCAGGATTAATTTTGAGGGCTCGGTTGTAATCAGCAAGCGCTTGCTCTAGTTCTCCTTTGTCATTGTAGGTAGCCCCACGATTGTTGTAGGCTTCAGCATTCTCAGGATTAATGTTAAGGGCTTGAGTGTAATCAGTGATCGCTTGCTCTAATTCTCCTTTGTAATAGTAAGCATTCCCACGATGGTAGTAAACAAGAGCATACTTAGGATTAATTTTGAGGGCTTGAGTGTAATCATCTATCGCTTGCTCTAATTCTCCTTTTTTGTAGTAAGCAGTCCCACGATTGTTGTAGACTTCAGTATTCTCAGGATTAATGTTAAGGGCTTGGGTGAAATTAGCGATCGCTTGGTCTAGTTTTCCTTTGTCATAGTAGGTAGCCCCACGATTGATGTAGGCAGCAGTATACTTAGGATTAATTTTAAGCGCTTGGGTGAAATCAGCGATCGCTTGTTCTAATTCTCCTTTGTCATAGTAGGCATTCCCACGATGGTAGTAAACAAAAGCATACTTAGGATTAATTTTGAGGGCTCGGTTGTAGTCAGCAAGCGCTTGGTCTAGTTCTCCTTTGTCAGAGTAAGCAAGCCCACGGTTGCTGTAGGCAAGAGCATACTCAGGATTAATTTTGAGGGCTCGGTTGTAGTCAGCAAGCGCTTGGTCTAGTTCTCCTTTGTAAGAGTAGGCAGCCCCACGATTGAGGTAGGCAGCAGTATACTTAGGATTAATGTTAAGGGCTTGAGTGTAATCAGCGATCGCTTGGTCTAGTTTTCCTTTGTCTAAGTCGGCATTCCCATCAGTCGGTGTAGAAAATATGTGCTCATCAAGTGCTATGTCGTAGTAAGTCTTATACTCCACTCCTTGGAGTTGGTAAGCAAATCCGCGATAGAAGTACAGTACGTAGAGGGGAGTATTTTTTGCAATCTCTTGCTCAGCATCCGGCAAAAATTCTAGAGCTTTGGTAAATCTTGCAATTGCACCTTCATAATCCTCTGCCTCAAGTCTGACTAAGCCGATAGTAAACAGCGTCAGGTAGCTCATTTCTTGAGAGAGTTGAGCTTGAATCTCAAAACTTTCCAACTTGGCAATCGGCTGAATTAATGGTTTTGTCTGAACTGAAGACAAATAACGCAGTTTTTCCAAGACTTCAAACTTAACAGTTACTTTGACATTGCTTTTAGACTCTTCATACCAACCCCACAGCACAATATCTGCATGATGCTTTTTTCCCTTAGCACGAGCAACTTTACTACCTTCCTGAGCAGTTATCGTCTCTTTTAGCGCCTGAACCTTCACATCGTCGTATTCTGCTAAGGCTCCTTCAAGTTGGCGAATAATCTCCTCTTCCACTCCCCGTTTTTCCGGTTGCA
>JAAHHL010000327.1 GCA_010672185.1 Caldora sp. SIO3E6
TCGCACTCCAGTGTTGGGTCTCGCTATCGCTCTACCCAACCTACATTTTTAGGTGTGTCACGCCACTAGGCAAGAAAAAATAGATTTACTTTTACTTAGGAGGTACAAACAAAGTGAGTAGACTTCCAGGATCAGCTTTAGCTAGCAGACCACTGCATTTTATTTGGATTTGCGATGCTTCCGCTTCAATGTCTTTAGATGGCAAAATACAGGCACTCAACAATGCTATCCACGAAGCACTACCTAATATGAAAGAAGTTGCAGATGAAAATCCTAATGCTTCTGTATTGATGAGAACTTTACGTTTTTCTAGAGGTGCAACATGGATCGAAACTGAGCCAGTACCATTAAATGATTTTCAGTGGACTGACCTTGCTGCTGATGACTTGCCAAGGACAGCAGCCTTCTCTGCGGAATTTAGAGGTCGCTTGGAAAGGGAAGGAGCTAAATCTGGAGATGTTCAGATATCGTTGATCTGGAATAATTACAACGACCTAGATTTACATGTAATTTGTCCCTCCGGTGAAGAAATTTACTTCGGCCACAGAAAATCAGCCTGTGGTGGAGAATTAGACGTAGATATGAATGTTAGCCCTACTTCACAAGAGCCAGTGGAAAATGTTTATTGGCCTCCTGGTGGTTCTCCTCAAGGGCATTATCAAGTATTCGTTGACCATTTTAAAAATCATGGTCGTCGTGGTTGTACCGACCCTACATCCTTTAAAGTAGCTGTTTCTGTTGGAGGAGCAGTTCAGGAGTTTACTGGTAGTATTTCCCATGGGAAGCCGAAAAAGTTAATTTACGAATTTGATGCAGATGAAACTGTTGCAACTACTTCAGTAAGTGGTGGTGGAGGCAATACAGATATAGGAACGGCTTTGGAGATGGTAGCCGAACAAATGAAAATTCCACCCATGACAGACCGTGCTTTACCCCCTGTTCTGGTGCTACTGTCTGACGGTCAACCTACAGATGATTTTCAGCAAGGTCTGAGCAAGCTGATGGCACAACCTTGGGGAAAAAAAGCTGTTCGTATAGCAATCGCGATTGGCCAAGATGCAGATGAGAGTGTTTTACAAGATTATATTGGTCATCCAGAAATAAAGCCCCTACTAGCTAACAATCCTGAAATGCTGACCAGATATATCAAATGGGCATCTACAGTAGTGCTAAAAGCAGCTTCATCTCCAGCCGGTCGAGCAGCAGCGACATCAGGAGGCAATGTGCCTATCGCAGTTCCTTCTGTAACTGAAGCATCTTCAGATAGTAGCGTTTGGTAGTGAATTACTAAGCTGTTGTGCGTTTAAAAGGAATAACCTTCTTCCTTCTTTCTTCCTTCTGCCCTCTGCCCTCTGCCTTCTGCCTTTTCGTCACCATTTGACTTATGCAGCAAACCCTAAATACTAATAACTAGGAGGTAATTTTAAATGAGTCCACTTCCAGGAGGAGCAATATCAGCCAGACCACTCCATTTTCTCTGGATTTGTGATAGTTCTGGCTCTATGTCCTTAGATGGTAAAATTCAGTCCCTCAATAATGCTATTCGTGAAGCCTTGCCCAGCATGAAACAGGTAGCAGGAGAAAATCCTAATGCCAATGTTTTAGTACGCTCCCTGAGATTCTCCCATGGGGCAGACTGGCACATTCCCAATGCAACACCTGTGAACAACTTTCAATGGGGAGATTTAGCAGCAGACCCACTCCAGAAGCCAAAACTGGATATTGTTTTCCTGGTAGATACTAGCGGCAGTATGAATGATGAAATCAATGGAGTAAAGAGTAGCTGCCTTTCCTTCGCCGATCGCATTATCAGAGAAGGAGCAGATGTTAGGTTAGGCTTGGTGGGGTTTGATATTGGTGGACATCGAGGTTCGAGAACAGCAGCTTATACAGTCCACAATCTTTCTACATATACTATTGGAGTTTGGCCTCTGACTTCTCCTCAAGACTTCAAGAACAATGTCGAGTCTCTCTCTTTAGGTCTTTTTGGTGGTGGTGGATGTTATCTTGCTAACCAAGATACAGTTGATATTTTTCCCCATGTAGTTCGTACTTTTGGAAATTCATCCTCAGGCCAAGAAACTTTCTCCCTTTTCCCCTCTTTCCCGGGAAGAGATACCTCTGACAATTCAAAGATCTTGGTGATCATTTCGGATGAAATTGGCAATACGAGTGGCCTTTCTAATATTGTCTCTCAGCTCAAGGGTGCATCAATTACTACCCATGTTTTAGGAGTCCCTGGCAGTGGTGGTGCTCACGAATCTATAGCGAAGATGACAGGCGGTGAATTTTGGGATATTACCAGGTCAAAAGGAGAACAAGACTTCAGTAGTTTATTGGGAACAGTAGCTGATACAATTGCTCGAGAAGTAACCCGAAGATTGGCAGATGGAACTGTCTCTCAAGGAACTGATATGGGAACTGCTTTGCAATTAGTTGCTGACCAGTTGAAAATTCCACCGATGACAGACCGTGCTTTGCCACCGGTTCTGGTACTACTGTCTGACGGTCAACCTACAGATGATTTTCAGCAAGGTCTTGATCAACTGATGGCACAACCTTGGGGGAAAAAAGCTGTTCGCATTGCTATTGCTATAGGCAGTGATGCTGACCTTAATGTCTTACAAAAATTCATTGGTCACTCAGAAATCAGGCCACTGCAAGCTAACAATCCTGAAACACTTACTAGATATATTAAGTGGGCATCGACAGCAGTATTAAAAGCAGCTTCATCGCCCGCTAGTCAAGTTGCAACTGCTTCAGGAGCCAAGGTTAATGTGCCCATCGTTGCTCCTTCCACACCTGAACCCTCTTCTGTTACTGATGTATGGTAGCTAAATGAATAATTTACCGCGTCAGAAACTTAGGGAACTTATCGAGAAATATGGATCTTCTTTATATGAAGACCCAAGACGCTGTGAAGGGATGTTACGAGACCTTTGCGGTCAATATCGCCGCGAAATTAATGTGTTGATTAGTGCGATAAATCAGAACCTAGTAGCAGAAATGTTGGAGCAGAAGCGAAACAATATTCCTCCTGATTTATTCTTAGGAAGACTAGCTAGACAAATGCAAGACAATCTTGCTATAGCTGAAGATGCTTCCATTTGGGCTGTGGAATCTTGGGCAATAGCACTAGGAATGATTTCTGATACATCCACTGTAGAAGGAGTAACTTTAGCTCCAAGGTATACTGCTGTAAAAACCAAGTATACTCTCGTACTGAACATAGTTGACAATGCCAATAATGATTGGCGATATACCATAGATTTAGAAGAAGCTTATGAAGACAACCCTCAGCTTTTCTTTGCTAAATCTAATGGAAAAGAACAAAGAAAATTTACAGTAGCTCTTGAGGCAGTTTTAGGTAGAAAAGTAAAAAGATCCGAGGTAGATCGTATTTTGCAACATTGGTGTAATCAAATATCCCTTGGATACCGTTCTGCCTATATGACCATCTAAGTTTAAATATAAAAGCTCAGGCTAAAAGTCGTTCAACCGACACTTCCACTTCTGGAAATGCTAGGGGAGAAACTGTCCCTTGAGTGATAATCTGTTTAGATAAATACTTCTTTCCTTGGGGAGAACGAAAAATAATTAACTGCTTTTGCTGTAAATTCAGAATCCAATATTCCTGAATGCCTGCTTCAGCGTAAATAGTGCTTTTGAGCTGCACATCCTTAGCTAGAGTCGAATCATATATTTCTATTAACCAGAAAACATCCTCCGGTTGTGGATGGCAAAAACGGTAACGTTTTCTGGGAGGTTTAACAACTGCAATATCGGGTTCCGGTTCGGAGTTGACAAGAGTAATCGGTCGTGCTTCTCGGATTAAGGCTTTACCTGTTAAATGTACTCGCAAATAATCAGCTAACTCTTCTCCATAAAAGGTATGGGAAGGTTTTTCTGGCGACATCTCGATAATTTCTCCTGCCAGTAACTCTACTGCACGGTTTTGTAATATTCCAGCTTTAATCATCTGGTGATAATCTTCTACTGCCCACTTGGTTAGAGTTTTCATGGTTGTGGACTTGTCTAATTGTACATTTTTATTATAATATTGTATAATTCTCACTGCGAGGATGCAGATGTGGAGGTTGAACTAAAAAAGTGGGGTAATAGTATCGGCTTCCAAATTCCTCGCAAAATCGCGGCAAGTTTCGGTATTGATGAACATTCAATTATTGAACTTACCGAGTCAGAGGATGCCCTCATTATCACCAAAAAGAACAAGCCTTCAACCATTGAGGAGTTATTAGCCAGCATTCCCAATGATTTTCAGTATCCGGACGATGTACAGGATTTCGTTGAAAGCCAACCCCTAGGTCAAGAGATCATTTAACCAGAAGAGGGATACAGCACTTTGCGCTCTAACAAGGTACAGTGTTAAACTTCAAAGTCCCCCTTTCTAAGGGGGATTTAGGGGGATAAAAATGTACCGCATAACAGAGCAAACTGCTGTATAGCGTTTCTTAGACTCATGAGGCACACTGCTAAACCTCAAAGTCCCCCTTTCTAAGGGGGATTTAGGGGGATCAAGAGATACCCCACAAGTCGTAGAATTGCTATAAACGAACATTAAAAGAAGATAAAGACTTGTTATTACAACAACTATAATGCTACCAAGAGAAGAACTATTAAAAGGGGTCGAAAATCGCGAGGATATTGCCCGTATCATTGATCAAGCGGAACAGGCAATCAAGACTTGGGAAGTAGTCTTGACTGATTTTCTCTCACCACCAATACTAATCGAAGTCCAGGAAAAGTTTAGCCGCCTGACCGAAGTGCAGCTGCTGGCTTGGGGTGGTTATCCTCAGGCAGAACGAAAACGTTTAGCGATCGCACGAGAAGAATTACCCTTAGAACAATATCAGGTGGAAGTAGCCGCATTGGACATTGCCGGTAACTTTCTCTTCGATTCAGCTAATCACCGGGATTTTTTAGGGGCAATGTTGGGCACAGGATTGGTAAGGGAAAAGACTGGGGATATTATTGTTCTAGGAGAACGAGGAGCTCAAGTAATTGTTGTGCCGGAAATGGTGGAGTTTCTGGCAGCTAATTTAACTCAGGTGCGCTCTGTACCCGTAAAAACCCAACAAATTGAGCTGAGTGAGCTCAAGGTTAGAGAACCGAAGAAAAAAGAGCGAACTACTGTAGAAGCCTCAATGCGTTTGGATGCGATCGCTTCGGCAGGCTTTGGCACTTCTCGTAATAAAATGGTGGAACTGATTAATGGTGGTGATGTTCGGGTCAATTGGAAAGAAGTTACCCAAGCTAGCTCTTTGGTTAAATCAGGAGACTTAATTGCGATTCGTGGGAAGGGACGACTGGAAGTTGGGGAAGTTAGTGTAACTAAAAAAGAACGCTACCGGGTGCAGCTGACAAGATTCATTTAATTAGGTGTTAGGTGGTAGGTGGTAGGTGGTAGGGAATTTTCCACGAAAGAGCATGCTTAGAACAAATGTACTCTATTGTGCGGCATTCAGCTATTAGCTAAAAAGCTCAATTCAGATTTGGCATTATTTATAGCAACCGCCAAGGCGATTCGGACAAGGGGCTTAAGCCCCTTGTTAACTTGCCTTACCTGAGAATGTCTTAACCGCCCTGGCGACTGCTATATTACAAAATATTACATTTTTTCTTACAAGCAAAAATAAACCCTGAAGTAATAAAGAACAACTCAAAATCATCGATTTTGAAGAACAGTCAATACACTTAAGGAAAATTTATGCTATCTCGCCGTAAATTTATCGCCGCTTCTGGAGCTACTTTGGCTTTGTCTCTAGTTTCGCCTAAGAAAGCCTCTGCTCAATCACTGCGCCTCCGTCGAGATTTAACAAAAATGACGCCTGATGATCGTTTTTTTCAACAGTATGCTGAAGCAATAGCCAGGATGCATCAATTGCCGGAGAGTGATCCACGAAGCTGGCGTAACCAGGCGATTATTCATGCAAATTTTTGCCCCCACGGTACCTTAGATTTCCTACAGTGGCATCGGCACTATCTCACATTCTTCGAGCAAATTTGCGGTCAACTGATCGGTGAGCCTAATTTTGCCTTGGCGTACTGGAATTGGTCAAACCAGCAAGGTCGAATCCCGGAACCATTTTTTGCTGATAATCCTCTCAATGTTGAGTTTTGGAATGACCCATCGAACTACAATTCACCAAGTTGGGGTCAAATAGACACGGTTGGTATACGCAGACTGACGGAAAATATCGGGGTTCAAAATCTCCGAGGCGGGGATGTTTTTACTGAGGATGAGATTGAGCAGATCCGACGTAATTCTAATTTCAATCTGTTCAGTAGAGAGTTGGAAGGGTCACCGCACAACGTAGGACATGTTCTAGTTGGAGTGACCAGATCATCGCCTTTTGGCCATATGGCTAGTGGCCTTTCGCCATTAGACCCGATCTTCTGGTTGCACCACTGTAATGTTGACCGGATTTGGGCTGAATGGCAAGCGGCGGGGAACACAACCCCATCAATTTCCAACGAATACAACCAGCAATTTGTCAATGCTGAAGGTGATCTTGTTAGGGTTACGGCGAATGATACCCGGGATTTCACGGCGCTGGGTTTCACCTATGAAACGACGCTTTCTGACTTAACATCACCAGTAGTGCTAGCCTTCGGTGCTGGATTAGATGCTCCTACACCATTCTTATCGGAATTCTTAGCATCAGCTGATGTGGGTTTGCGTGAGCTGGGAAAAGCTGACAACACTGAGGTTTCCCATATTGACACTGCGACATCTATCCCCGTGCAGGCAGACAATCTCCTCACAAATCTTTTCGGCAGTCATACTTTTAGGACAAACAGCTTCCTGGGTACACCGCGCATAGCTGTAGAGGGAGACCGGATTCTGGCGATTTTGAAAAATGTCACGACCCCTTCACCCACAGACGATGCTATAGTTGTCGAAATCTTTGTCAACTGTCCGTATCTGAGTGCTACAACACCTAGTGATGATCCTCATTATGCAGGAACATTCAGCTTTTTTGGTCAACATAAACCAGGAATGGGGAAACCAGAATTTGTGATCGATATTACAAACCCATTACGCTACTTGGCCGAGAAAGGGCTTTTGGTGGATAACCTTGTGAATATCCAGCTTATGCCCCTAGCAGTTGTACCGGAAGGTCGGAAACAAGCTTCATTTAAGGTGGAAACCATTGAAATTATCAGAGCTTAACTTCCTGCAGTGTAAATTAGCTATAATAACGGCTATGAGTATCCTAACAATTGGGGTAGGAGTAGCCAAAGGAGAACCTGA
>JAAHHL010000328.1 GCA_010672185.1 Caldora sp. SIO3E6
TCTTAACCGATGGCGATGGTGGCAGGGTAATTGTTTGGTCCGATGACACTACCCGGGTTTACGGTGATATTAGCGCCCGTGGTGGCAGTAATTCCGGCAATGGTGGCTTTATCGAAACCAGTGGAGTCAAAAATTTAGAGATTACCACAACTCCCGATGTCACAGCAGCAGCCGGTTTGGGGGGAGAATGGTTGATTGATCCGAGCAACATTGAGATTGTGGCGGGTATGGGAGATGTGAATATTAATGATACCAATCCCTTTGTCTCAAACGCCGACAATGCACGACTCGGAGTTGAGTTAATCAAACAGGCTCTTAGGGATGGAGCCAATGTCACCGTAATAACCAGTACAGCGGACAATGCTGATAATACTCAATCGGGAGATATTACCCTAAGTACACCCTTGGATTTCAACGGTACAGGGAATAGTACTTTAACTTTAGAAGCAACTAACAGAATCATCATTAACGAGCAGATCTTCGACAGCGATATTACTAATTCACCAGATGACTCCCTCAATCTGTTCTTAAACGCCAATATAGATCAAATCCTCTTCGGCAGAATTGACATTAATGCACCGATCTCAACTAGAGGTGGAAGTATTACTCTGATTGGAGATAGTAATAATCCTAGCGGCGCAGGTATCTTCGTTGGGAGCGAAATTAACTCTGGAGGCGGCAATATCTTCTTGAAGGGAACTAGTGTCCTTAAAGAAGGTATCGAGATAACTCAAGGCATCAATTCTGAAGGTGGAAATATTAGCTTAATTGGTAGCAGTAATAACGATGATAGCGTCACCATTCGTGGGGAGATCAATGCTGGTAGTGGTGAGATTAGCCTGACTGCTGAATCAATTACCTCGAATGGCGCTGATGTGAGTTTTAATGGCTCTGTCTTAGTTTTCGGTGATGTCAGTATTGATTCTGCTGGAGGTAATATCACTTTTAATGGTACCGTGGATCAAGGGGTGAAGTTTTATGAATTAGTGTGGGAGGAAAATAGGCAACAACTCAGCTGGGAGGAGGCAAAAGTTGCGGCAGAAAATCGCACTTTTAAAGGTCAACCCGGTTATCTGGCAACGATTACTTCTGCAGAGGAAAATCAACGCATTGGTGAATTAGGTATTCCTGCTGATGGTAGTGCCTGGATTGGAGCAAGTGATGCAGAGGTAGAAGGAACCTGGAAGTGGGAAACAGGTCCGGAAGCGGGAACGGTGTTTTGGCAAGATGGAAATCCAATAGGGTTCACGAATTGGGACATGAATGAACCCAGCAACAACAACGGAGTAGAACATTATGCTGAATTTGTGCAGTTAGGCAACAGCTGGAATGATCTAGCTAATGATAACTCTAATCCAGTAGGTTATGTTGTTGAGTACAACAATGAAACTGCAAATTTGACCCTAGCAGCAGGCACTGGTAGTATCCAGTTTCAAGGGGCTGTTGGTAATAACACCTCTCTTGATAGTCTGACAATTAACAGCGCCAACAATGTGAGGGCAAACTCAACTATTACCACCGCGAACCTAACACAGTTAGCTGGTACAGGTACTACTACCCTGCAAGAAGTTCAGACTACAGCAACAGCGGGGGTAGATTTAACTACAGCCAATATTGAGTTGTTAGGAACCATCAACTCCCATGGTGGCTCGGTAAACCTGGCAGCAAGCAATGAAATTAAGACAGGTAATATTACTACTGTGGGTGGAGATCTCAATCTCAATAGTGGTGGCGCAATTAATACTACAGCAGGAACCTTAGATACCAGCTCTTTGAGTGGCAATGGAGGGTCTATTGAACTCACTAGCGCAAGTTCTATTGCCACAGGAGATATCAATAGCACTGGAGACAACAGTGGTGGAACTATTGACCTGAATGCTGCTACTACCATCACTACTGGTACTATTAATTCCAGCAGCAGTGTCGGAAATGGCGGCAGCCTCACCCTCAACTCCACTAACGACATTCAAGTTACCTCTATCAATACCCAAGGTGGTAGTAATGGCAGAGGTGGTGAGGTTCAAATTTCTACCAACCAATTCTTCAGGGCTACAGGCACTTTAACCGATGGCAGCAGCATTAACACTGCTGGTGGTTTAGGAGGTGGTTCCATCACTATTCAGCACGGCGGTAACGGAGATATACCTTTTAATGTAGGAGATGCTGCTATCAACGGCACTGCTGGGCGGATTACCAGTGGTAACTCTACCATTTCCCCCAATCAATCTTTTCTCTTCACCCACACAGAAGGCAATATTGAAATTATTAGTGTTGATCAACCCCCTCCCCCTATGATTATAGCTCCTCCACCATTAACTAATAGTACAAACCTATCCCCCATCGATCCAGGAAATTTTGCTATCTCATCAGTAGATTTTGCTATCTCAGAAAAACTGCCTCAATCACCTATTAATGATGTAATAGAACCTCATAAGGTAACAGAAGTCCCCTTAAGTTTCAGAGAACTTCCCCCGATTAACCTGGATACAGCCTTAGAAGACTTAGAAGAAGGCATTACTGATACTTTTGAACAACATTTGGATATTGGTGATACTCCCCTGGTTACTCTCCAGCAAGCTCAAGCTACCCTCAACCAAGTTGAACAAGCTACTGGTGTGAAACCGGCTCTGATTTATGCTTTCTTTGTCCCCTCCAACCTTACTTCCGCAACTACCACTGGGGAAGAGCTATCCCTAACCTCCCTATCAAAACCAACTTCTCTCGATGATGAGCTAGAGCTAGTATTGGTTACCTCAGAGGGTAAACCGATTCGGCAACGGGTAGGTAAAACTCGCAGGCAAGTTATGCAAGTAGCCCAAGAGTTTCGTTTTTATGTTACCGATGTCCAAGATTCCCAAGGTTATCTGGCTCCAGCACAGCAGCTCTATCAATGGTTAGTGGCTCCTCTGCAAGCTGACTTGGAAGGACAAGAAATTCAGAATCTTGTATTTATTTTAGACCAAGGTTTGCGATCGCTACCCATTGCTGCCCTTCATAATGGCACTGGCTTTATTATTGAAGAATATAGTGTTGGTTTAATGCCCAGCCTCAGTCTCACGGATACTCGGGCTGTTAATATCCAAAATGTCGAAGTCCTAGCGATGGGAGCCGATGCCTTCTCCGATCGCCAACCCTTACCTGCGGTACCATTAGAACTAAATGTGATCACAAATGCTTTATGGCCTGGTGAGTCTTTCCTCAATCAAGATTTTACCCGGGAGCAACTCAAAGAAATTCGCTCCAATAAGCCCTTTGGCATTATCCATTTAGCCACCCACAGTGATTTTTTACCAGGTAAACCGGGAAACTCCTATATCCAGCTGTGGGATACTAAGTTGGCCTTAAATTCCCTCCGAGAGTTAGGTTGGAGTAATCCACCGGTAGAGTTAGTCGTATTAAGTGCCTGTCGTACAGCTTTAGGAGATAGGGAAGCGGAGTTAGGATTTGCCGGATTAGCGGTACTAGCCGGAGCCAAATCAGCTTTAGCGAGTCTGTGGTATGTCAGTGATACGGGAACATTGGGACTAATGACTAGTTTTTACGAGCAGTTACACACAGCACCAATTAAAACCCAAGCCTTGAGGCAAGCACAATTAGCTATGCTCAACCAAGAGGTGCGTATGGAGGGGAATAAGTTAGTAAGTACCAGTGGCAATTGGTTTCTGCCGCCTCAGTTGCAGGATTTGGAAGGTGTGGAACTAAGTCATCCCTTTTACTGGAGTTCTTTCACTATGATTGGTAATCCTTGGTAGAGGTTGGGAATTTAGAATTGGGAATTGGGAATTGGGAATTGGGAATTGGGAATTGGGAATTGGGAATTAATATATGTAGTGCGATCGCTAAAGGGGACGGGTCGAAGTTTTTATCGTAAGTGATTAGGCGGATATGATATCACAGAAAATGTGCTTCTTTTATTTGTTGCTGGTAGCGATTGCCAAGTCTCAACATTTAATCGAGTTTTTCATTGGGCAGTGATACAGTTCTGTATGCTTGATCAGGGTGATTGGGTTGATCGGGGTATTTGAGTTCCAGCGAAACCTGTAAAAGCAGGGGATTTATATAATGGTTTCGGATACTGTCTGGTTTGCGTCCTAACAGCTCAGCTAATGTTCGGAGTTGGAGGTAATGTTCGGAGCAAAGTTCTAGAATTGTGTTCTGGACTATGTTCCTATCTGTGCGACCTTTCTCACGAACAGGGGCTGCAATCTCCCGCAAACGTTTGTAATGTTCGGAGCTTAATTCGTAATGTTCGGAGCTTGATTCGTAATGTTCGGAGCTTGATTCGTAATGTTCGGAGCTTGGGAACAGTGAAAGCAAATCAGACTGATGCTGATTGGGGAGAGTATAGTAGGTGCCACGACCACGACCAAATTGTTTAAGCCAGCCCTTATTTACAAGACGCTTGAGGCATTCGCCTATTTCTCTGGGATGCTCCTTTCTATAACACTGAATGTCAGCATTACTAATTTCTACAAATCTATGCGCTAATACCAAGATAATCCGATCTAGTTCAGTCAGACTGCAATACGAGTTATCGCCGACAATTTCCCTTAATTCTTTCTCGACATTTTCCGGTATCAGACTAACCATTGGTAAAGTAACTGACGTCATCTCTAGGTCTAATTCTTCTGACACCAAGGGTTTAAACCATTGTTGCTCTCTCCACGCGCGGAGAATTTTCTGGAAGCCAGAGCCTGCTTTCTCTCCTAAACCCAGCATTTGAAACATCTTTTGCAAGTTGGGGTTACGAGTATCGCTAATACCACCTTCATAAAGACGCTTACGGGGGATTCTCAAACGACCAGGATTAGAGAAAAAGAAACCGTCTAAGAATTTAACAATTCTGATAGGCCGTGTAGATTGATGGTCAGCATGAATTAGAGTATTGACCAAAGCTTCTCGCAGTGCTTCATGTACATGAGTCTGACCCTGGCGCACAGCATCCTTGTCAAGTTGAAATGGGATATCTAAATCATTAACTAAGCGACTATAGACTTGGTAGTAGAAGTTAAAAAGATTAGGCTGCCATCTTATAGGGTAGGTCAGGGATATCACTATCCCCTTCCCCCCGACTAACCGGACATGCAAGTTACCAAGCATCCGGCTAATGCGAATCCGACGCTACCTGGTACTCCATACCTCGCCTTCAGACTCTCGCCCTAATGAGTGTATTGAGTTAGTGGCAATTGGATTGTGCAACCTTGCCTTCAGACTCTCGCCCTACTAAGTGTAGCCAACCTTTATTTTGTCACTGTTCACAGGTCGCCTTGAAAGTTCTCTGTCGTCAGTTACCTAACTACTCGTTGGTAGTCCTACTGGTTACGTTCACAATCTAGAGATTGTATCCTAACTTTTCCCAGCAGTTTGGTTTCTTGTTTTGAAGTTCAAGGGATTCACATGCTACACGTCAGCACCCTTTCAGGTCGGTTGAAACAACCTATCTGCCCAGTTATGATTTCCTGTTTACCGTTAAGCGTGGCAGCTTTGGCTTCTTGTAGCTTCTTACACCCACTGGGGAAATAGAACTAAACTTCGTTCTTACTTACGACATCTACACTAGCCGTAAGACCCCATTGGGGTTCCTTCATTCCGCACACAAGAGATACAGCCAAGTTGGGTTCCTTCTATACACCGGGGGTTCATCGATGTCTTATATTCCGAGGATGGGACGGAATATCTAACCCCGCTTACCGTTTCAGCCGTTTCGGTAATCCTAACTCACGATGCCTCAACGAAGATTCACTTGCGTTAACCCAGAAATGACTTTACCCTAGCGCTACGTCCGCTTTTCGGCTGACAGATTTGGCGCATTTCCCTCTAGCTTTGAGACACCTCGGTTACCCGTGATGCCCCTTCGGGCAGGTACTAGCTTAGACATTAGCTTGGAGTGCGTTGTAGCACTCACTCTTGTGTGCGACTGATAGTCGCACCCATCCAGGGTTAGGCGATAAGTCCATCTTGTTTCAGGATCATCAGAAAACCGCTCCTGGTAATCAAGCTGGTAGTGAGGCAGGAAATCTTGGATACTGCGTTCACGACCAAACATGACTAAACCAGCTAATGTTAATCCTTCTTTATCTGTGTTGCGATCGCGATGCCAAGCACCCAGCTGACAAAGCAAATTCTGATCATCTAGAGCTAACCAAGGGTGATCAGGTTCCCTAGAACTAAACCTTTGGCGAAATGATTTCAGTGTTTCTGGATCTAGGTCGGCAAGGTCAAAACCTTCTAAAATTTGCAGGTCTTGAGGATTATTACTGGCATCTCGTAGCATTTGCCGCACTTCCTCTTTAGGGCAGCGGTAATCCCCCTCATAATTACGCTTATAAGTGCCAGTCATGGGATTATTGTTGATATACACAGGTCGTTGGGTACGTGCAGCTCTGGGTACCCAAATAATAATTAGGTTGTGTCCATCAACTTCTAAAACGTTTAAATTGGAGTTAGAGCAGATTGGGGTATTGAGCTTTTGTTGGTTGTTATGAATATCCCAGAAGTTTTTCTGTGCGCCTTTGGGGTTACGTACCCCAGAAATTACTGGTCTACCCTTACTTTCACTTACACCTAGGACAATATAGCCTCCATCTGTATTAGCAAAGGCAGATACAGTTTCCCACAAATCTTTTGGTAATCCTCCATCGGCAGATTTGAACTCAAGGTCTTGATCTTCTCCGATATCGAGACGTTGTAGTAACGTTTCTGCATCCATTCAATATGAAAAAGTAGGTGGTAAATGCTTTAGGCAGTAATAATCGCCTTTTCTAATTTTAGTATGATCGCTGGTCTATTATTGGCGTAGCACAGCTAAAATGGTTCAAACTTGTGAATTTATATAGAAAGCTGTCTCATTTTTATCTTGACCTTTGTTGGGTTTCACCGATTTTAGTTTTGGTTAAGGCAGCAATGAATACTACAGCTCAAACCCACGTACCAAATTACGAAACAATGAGGCAAGCGATCACGATTAAACTGGCATAAGATACAGCGTTTCCCGCTGTTACGAGGTACAGTAGAATCAACGGAGCCTTCTGCTATATCTCACACTTCAAACTGCCAGGAATTGTTGAATCACATCCTGACTGAGTTCCTTGGTAGAACCAGATGCCACAATACCACCTTTCTGCATGGCGTAGTATTGATCTGCTTGCCGCACAAAATGCAGGTGCTGCTCTACTAAAAGGACAGAAATTCCTGTAGACTCAATAATCTGCCGAACCGCTGCTTCAATTTCGAGGATAATCGAAGGTTGAATACCTTCAGTAGGTTCATCCAAT
>JAAHHL010000329.1 GCA_010672185.1 Caldora sp. SIO3E6
CTGGAGGCAGATGGCAGTCCCTATGAAAAAATTTTTCACCACCATGCATGAAAGTTCCTCTCTCCGCGTCTCCGCGTCCCCGCGTCCCCGCGTCTCTTTCAAGTCAGGAGGTGAGATAGTTTTTCTTCGGTTCAATTGGGGGTACGAAACTTTCCTGAGGAGCTCAAGAGCGATTGCCTTCGGCACCAGCGAAGCTGATCGCTTAAATTGCTTGCTTCAACTCAGGCAAACTATTTTCTACAATATCCCAAACCAGCTGTTCAATCCAAGCAAACTGTAGTGGCATGACAGGCAAGATGCCTGTTCCACAGTATACTGATAGGCGATAAATCCCACCTCATATTTCGTTCACCCCAATGACCAACGACCAATGACCAATAACCAATAACAAATAACCAATAACCAATAACCAATAACAAATAACCAATGACCAATGACAAATTGCCAATAACTATAGACAATAAGCTAAAGGCGAAGAGTTAGGGGAACCGATCAGTGTATGCCAAAACTTGAGACTAGAACCGAGCCCATGGTGTTGAACATGGGTCCCCATCACCCCTCCATGCACGGCGTTTTGCGCTTAATCGTTACCCTCGATGGAGAGGATGTGATTGATTGTGAGCCGGTGCTGGGTTACTTGCACCGGGGTATGGAGAAAATTGCTGAGAACCGTACCAATATTATGTATGTCCCCTACGTTAGTCGCTGGGACTATGCGGCGGGGATGTTCAATGAAGCAATTACCGTTAATGCTCCAGAACAGTTGGCAAATATTCCCGTACCCAAACGCGCCAGCTATATCCGGGTGATTATGCTGGAGTTGAATCGGATTGCCAATCACCTGCTTTGGCTTGGACCATTTCTGGCAGATGTTGGTGCCCAGACGCCTTTCTTTTACATCTTCCGGGAACGGGAGCTAATTTATGACTTGTGGGAAGCTGCTTCAGGACAGCGGTTAATTAATAATAACTACTTCCGCATTGGTGGTGTTGCGGTGGACTTACCCTACGGTTGGGTAGACAAGTGCGAAGACTTCTGTGACTATTTTGACCCCAAGGTAGATGAGTACGAGCGCTTAATCACCAATAATCCTATCTTCCGCCGCCGGGTTGAAGGAATTGGCACTATCAGTCGAGAAGAAGCAATTAACTGGAGCCTTTCTGGTCCTATGCTGCGGGCTTCGGGAGTAAAATGGGACTTGCGGAAAGTTGACCACTACGAGTGCTACGATGACTTCGACTGGGAAGTACAGTGGGAAACTGCTGGGGATTGTTTTGCCCGTTACCTGGTGCGTATTCGGGAGATGCGGGAGTCTGTCAAAATTCTCCGCCAGGCTTTGAAGGCACTACCCGGTGGTCCTTACGAAAACCTAGAAGCCAAGCGTATAGCGGAAGGGAAGAAATCTGAGTGGAATGATTTTGACTATCAGTTCCAAGGTAAGAAAATTGCTCCTACCTTTAAGATTCCTGCTGGTGAGCATTATGTTCGTATGGAATCTGGTAAGGGTGAATTGGGTATTTTTATCATTGGAGATGATAATGTCTTCCCTTGGCGTTGGAAGATTCGCGCTCCAGATTTCAACAATCTGCAAATTCTGCCTAGTCTCCTGCGAGGTATGAAGGTTGCCGATATTATCGCCATTCTCGGCAGCATTGATGTCATTATGGGTTCGGTAGATAGGTAAGGGATTGTTGTTTGTTGTTTGTTGTTGGTCATTTGTTGTTTGTCAAGGTTTGACCAATAGTTACGTTTCTTAACAGAATTCCCTTTATTGCTGTCTACCGATTCAAGAGCGACAAGGCAAGATGAGAAGAGATTCCTCATCTTGCCTTTTGTATTAGTTGGGGGATGCTTTGTGCTCATCCACGCGCTTATAAATTTTTCTCACTCTTCAGAAACTAGAATCACACATTTAGGGCTGAATCCCTTGATATGACTAGTTTCTCACTTCTTTTTCGGCGATTCATCAATGCAAGAATTTTGAATTTTGTTTGCGTAGCATGGTGAGCAAAGCGAGGCAAATTTTGAATTTTGAATTCGCCGTTAGGCGCTTATTACTTGTTACTTGTTACTTTTTACTTCAAAGCCCGAATCAATGGACTAATTGCAGTAAAGCCTAACTAATTTATACCCCTCTAATATCACAAGTGAGTGGGCAAGCAGCAAAAACAGGAGTATGCCTCACCTTAGATTCACCGTGTAACCAGCTCAACCAGCTAACATCATGAGGATGAATACCTTTGAGGGTAAGAACTCCAGCGCCCAATACCACAACTAAAACATTAGAGCCAACCAACAGACCTGCAACTAATAAAACCGCACTGACTGGTAAAACTGCTTGCAGAGTAATTGCCAGCATAACGCCGATAGAGGCAATTAATACCAGCAATGGAAAACCAACAACTAACAGGCAAACTTCTAGGGTAAAAGTCCAAATTAAAAAGCTTTTGACCATTGCTAAGGAACTAGTATTCACCAAGCTTTCTCTTGAGCTCAATTCCATCATTAGTTTCTCCACTTATTTTTTTTAATGAAATTTTCAACAAAATCCTTGAATCAGGCCCCTTGGATTAAAGGGGATTGATGAACAGTATAGAGATAGTTTTGGGTAAAATGAGCTGATAGTTAAAAAAATTTACATTCCCTAGCAAATATTTATGCTTTCCCGCCCCTGATCATTATTTTTAGAACACTGATTCAGTGTTCTGAGCTTGCAGGCAAGTCAACTGAACGACAAAGGGTAAGTTTTCCATACTTACAGACAACGCCATGGGAAACTTGCTTAATATTTCTTATGATTTATGTATGCTATTCTCATAATTTTGACCGGTGAGCGGCCAAGGAAAAATCAGTTGTGGCTTAGTATTTTGTAGGAGTTTCATCCTGAACATCTAAAATCATGATTAGCAGATTGATTAATCTTGTGGTGAATCGATAATATTGAATCTTAAAGTTGAGGAATGTTACTAACAATAGTTAGTGAAATCACTGCTAGTAACCAAACCCCAGGGGAAATATGACAGACTCACAGCGCCCGCCAAGCCCACCACCACCACCCCGTGTTCCACCACCACCACCGCCGAGGAGTAATGCGGCGAAAAAGATAGCTTCGGAGGCAACGGAAGTAATGCCTTCCCAGACGATGCCCAGAGCACAAAAAAGTAACCAGCCCGGGAGTAGGGCTCCATCTTCCGAAGCAACCCAGGCGATGTCTGCACAAACGATGCCCATGACCCCAAGAGGTGGTAAACCGGGAGCAGTAGCACCTCCCCCTCGTCCAGCGGCACCACCGGGTCAAACTATGGCTACCCCAAAGACATCAGACCGTCGCCAAAAGCGATCGCCTCGTATTAGTCTCCCAGCTGGGCAGCCAACTTTAGCAACGATCGTCCGTTATGCTTTTGACAATGGATATTCCGATATCCACTTGGGCGTTGGTGAAAAACCCCGTATTCGCAACCGTGGGGAAATGGAGATCACTGACTACCCGGACACAGATCAGGCAACCTTTATGTTCTGGCTGCACGAAGTGTTGAGTGATGAGGAAATCCGGCGTTTTCAAGATACCCTGGAATTTGATGGAGCAACCCAGTATGAGTTTGCCCGGGTGCGGATCAATATCTTTGATACCCTCAACGGACCGGCAATAGTCATGCGCTTAATTCCCCTGAAGATCTTGACGATGGAGCAACTGCGTTCACCAGCAGTGTTCAGGGATATTTGCCATGTTCATAAAGGTCTGATTTTGGTCACTGGACCTACCGGTTCCGGTAAATCTACCACTATGGCGGCGATGGTGGATTACATCAATAAGGAGATGCCTAAGCACATTATCACCATCGAAGACCCTATTGAATTTGTACATCCCAGCCGCAAATCCCTCGTCAAGCAACGAGAAGTGGGAATCAATACCTTGAAGTTTGATAACGCCCTCAAAGCTTCTTTACGGGAAGACCCTGATATTATCTTAATTGGGGAAATGCGGGATAAAGAAACGGTTAACACCGCTTTGAAAGCTGCTCAGACGGGTCACCTAGTCATGGGAACATTGCACACCAACAGTGCGGTCAAATCCATTGAGCGACTTCTCAATCTTTACACTGCTGAAGAGCAACACGCAATGCGAGTAGCACTGGCTGAGTCTCTGGTAGCCATCATTGCCCAGGGGTTATGCCGTACCACCGATGGCAAACGTGCTGCTTTTCATGACATCCTGATTAATACTGAAGCTATTAAGGATTACATCCGAGATGCCAAGTACGACGAAATTACACCTTTGATGGAGGATGGTGAATTTGATGGCATGGTCACCATGAATAAGTCCCTCTTTAATCTCTATCAAGAAGGACGTATTACTGAGGAAACTGCCTTAGAAATGTCTCCCACCCAGAATGAAATGGCCCAAATGTTGCGAGGTAGAGTTTAAGAAATTGAGCTGCTTGCCTTGAGAAAAAACCAACCTTCCTTACCCCAGCTGTTTAAGGGTATTGCCCTCTTTACACCTGGGGGGGATTTAATTTATTGTATTGATTCAAGTAAGCAGGGTCGCTGGCACCTGCATCTTTGTGCTGCCCTCCAAGACATGCTCAGCTTGCCAGAGCCACCTCATTTCCTGATACCGGGATATACTGCTACTATCGACAAGTGGCTCGACCCTAGAACCCAGCAACTGCGCACTGCTGCGGAACTTTATCGACCTGTACAACATCATCAAGCACTACTCAATGCCGTGTTTGGTAGCAACAATCTACATTGGCAGGTGGCTTCCTGGCAACAGGAATTGTGGGAGCCGATGGTATTAGAAACCTATCGTCATCAGTTTCCCCAACTTTGGGAAGATCACGATTTAATTGTACGCTTGGGACAAACTGAAAGATTATTTTATCCCTACTCCTCTGTGAGAAGACCTGAGAACCAGGTTGAAGCTGACTCTACTACTTCTACCTTAGAATCTGGCACTAAAGTAAACCTTGCGAATCAAGATGTAACCCTCTCCTCAAACCAGGAATTCCCGACCCCTGAGGGACTGATGGATGCTCAACAGAGTGCAGGGGAAGCAAGGGCAAAATCTCATCAAAGATTAAACCCATCGGATACGATAAGGATCAAAGAGCAAGCTAACAAGGCGCGATCGCTCACACCAGCACCAACGGATTATCGGGATATTTCCCCTAACCCTGGCTCACAACACACAGTAGGTTATGTACTGCGTTTATTTATTTCTGGACATAGTGAGACAACTGAGGAGATTCTCAAAAACCTACATCAGTTGTTAGAGAATTCTCTACGTCATCCTTATACCCTAAAAATTGTTGATATTTTCAAACATCCTGAACAGGCAGAAGAAAATCAGATTTCAGCAACGCCAACACTTCTGCGAGTTTGGCCTCAACCTGCCCGAAGGATTGTCGGTGACTTTAACAATTTTGATAAGATCTTACGGGTACTTATTGCACCATCTACCAATCAGATCAAATCCGGTTGAATAAATATTTCTTGTGGAACAGGCATCTTGCCTGTAATCTGTCATCCGAAACGCCCCTACAGACAATTATAGAATGAAGGAAATGACCCACACACCAGTAAAATTCACCTTTGAGCAATACCTCGAATATGACGATGGTACTGATAACCGCTATGAATTGTTTGATGGAGAGCTAGAAAAAGTGCCACCGGAATCCCAAGAGACTTATGGAATCGCTCGTTTTCTCTTTGTCCAACTCCTCAGCTTGGCAGAACTCGAACGGATTTTTACCCACTCACTCGAATTGCAAGTTCAAGGTAATCCACAAAACCGCTTTCCTGACTTGGTTGTAGTAAGTGAGGTACACCTTGAGCTAATGGACAAACGAATAACTATCACCCTCAATATGCCCCCTCCACCGTTTGTTGTTGAGGTAGTTAGTCCCTACAAAAACCAAAACGATGATAACTACCAACGTGATTATATTGATAAGCGGCAACAGTATGAGAGCAGGGGCATTCCTGAATACTGGATTATTGACCCTCAGGCACAGTTAGTTGTTGTATTATTGTTGATTAATGGTAGATACCAGGCAACTAAGTTCTCTGGGAATCAGCGGATTGTTTCTCGGATTTTTCCTAAACTGGAGCTAACTGCTGCTCAGGTTTTGCAGGCGAGGGTTTAATAAAAGGAGAGGAGGGAAGGAAATGACTCACACACCGGTAAAATTGACCTTTGAGCAATACCTCGAATATGACGACGGTACAGATAACTGCTATGAATTGTTCAATGGGGAGCTGATACTAATGCCACCGGAAAGTGAAGAAAATGGTTGGATAGTTGAATGGTTAAGGGACGAACTTGTTCAATTAATCAAGCGCCGCTTAGTCAAGATTATCCCCTACGAATTACAAGTTCTAGGCAATCCACAAAACCGATTTCCTGACTTAGTAGTACTCCGAGAAGAACACCTAAAATTAACCAAAAAGCGGCGTACTATCACTCTCAATATGCCTCCCCCACAGTTAGTAGTTGAGGTAGTTAGTCCCTACAGAAGCCAAAAAGATGAGAACTATAAACGTGATTATGTGGAGAAGCGACAACAGTATGAGAACCGGGACATTCCGGAATATTGGATTATTGACCCTCAGGCACAGTTAGTTGTTGTATTATTGTTGATTAATGGTAGATACCAGGCAACTGAGTTCTCTGGGAATCAGCGGATTATTTCTCAGATTTTTCCTAAACTAGAGCTGACTGCTGCTCAGGTTTTGCAGGCGAGGATTTAATAGGTGGTAGGTAGTAGGTGGTAGGTAGTAGGTGGCAGGTGTTAGGGCTGTGCCACTATTTCTTGTGGAACAGGCATCTTGCCTGTAATCTGTCATCTGAAACATGCAAGATGGACTGAACGCTAACCTTGCTGATGCGTTGGCTGATTTATATAGTCATTTCAAATAAAAATGACAACAGGATGGCTGAATTCTTTGATATGACTAGTTTATGGCTTCTTTTTGGACTGAAGTCCTACTACTGCTCATTACTTATTCAGCAGACCCTAATTACACCCCGAAAAAGAAGATGAGAAACAAGTCAGTTTCCCTTAGAACCTCCTGCCTCCTGCCTCCTGCCTCCTGCCTCCTGCCTCCTGCCTCCTGCCTCCTGCCTCCTGCCTCCTGCCTCCTCCCTCCTGCCTCCTGCCTCCTGCCTCCTTCCTCCTGCCTCCTGCCTCCTGCCTCCTGCCTCCTGCTTTCCTAGGAATACTCATACCCACGTCGTCATTCCTCCTTCC
>JAAHHL010000033.1 GCA_010672185.1 Caldora sp. SIO3E6
GTAAAACTTATTAATTGGGCAGAAAATCGGGTAGAAGATAATTGAGTGATTCATGGGCTATAAGCTATATATGGCAGTCATTTCAGCCACAGGCTGCACCTGGTGACACGAACCTTCTATTTACGCCTTTCCGTGATTCGCTACATGCTGCGATAACAGGTAGGTCTTTGTGGATATGTTGTCTGATTGTGTGGGCAAATAGAGCCTCTTCTTCCTCATTGAGCAAGTCCGCCTTCGTAAGAATCACAACGACTTGATATTTACTTTCCAAGAAGCGTTTGATGACTTTAATTTCCGTATCTTGCAGGCGACTCCCAGCTGCATTGATGCAGTACAAGATCGTATGGAACCATTCTTCGGCAGGACGGTCCGTTCCACGGAGTGACAGTTCTTCATCAAGGCTCTCCATCCATTCATCAACTCTGTCGATCTCAAGACCCCAAGAATCGAATAGCTTAACTGGAAGTTTACCTTTACCTATCTCAAAGTCGTAGCTTTTAAAACCTCGTTTTGTTACAGGCCGACCCAATCCAGTTGCTGCAACTTTCTCCCCAAACAGGTAATTTAACAATGCACTCTTTCCGACGCCAGTAATTCCAACAACAGCTGCATTGTAGTGGGGCTTATCGATCTCTACTTCATTACTCCCAGTTGGTCGGCTTGCGGTTCCAGTTCGTTCAGACTCCTCAGATGCTTCGCTCCAGGAATCGAGAAAAACTTTTATCTCCGGGGATAATTGATAGAGAGTTTTAGGCATCGCACAAGGTGAAGCGGTTTCATGACAAACGCGAATCAAAAACTCTATTGTTTCCATCTGAGCAGATATACCAGCAAGATCAGCCTCAATGATCGATTGCCCGTTACCAGTAGCTGCCCACCACGATGGCGGGATGTCAACGCCGTCAGGAGACTTTACAAGCGACCTAAGCGTATTACAATAATCACGATATTCAAGATACAGACTTTCAAGATCATCGACACATTGAACATACTCTTGGTACTCCTGCCGCCAAGAATAACCAAGCTGAGAAAACGGCGGTATATCGTCGTAATCTCGGTAGATAGCAAAAGTTATTGAAGGGTTTTCCGCTACACTATTTGGGAAGGTAGACGCCTCTCGAAGCATCTCCTCCAAAGTCAACCCGGTAGACACTGACAGACCGCCGGAGCGAAAGACAGATATCTGGGTTTTCTTGTCTGCGATCGCTTCAGTCAAGTAGCGCTCGGCATCGAGCTGAGCAGCTCCGGCTGCAAAGGCTTTAACATCGAGCTTTCCGGCTAGTTCACGCTTCTCCTCCAAACTGTCAGTTTGGATTTCAATGAGACCGTAGTAGTATCCTCCCTTAATGAAACCTGCAACAAAACCATGACCATAACTGGCACGGAACCGATCGAGTGTTTTACCTTCTAGTAGTGATGATACTTCGGACTTAAGGGGAAAAGTTGTTAGAACCTCGTAAGAATGAATTACAACAGCAGAAACTAAAAGGTAAAGGTTATGAGCAGAGATTGTGCGCTCACGAAGAAGACAAGCTGCTGCGCTTGCAGTCGAGAAAGGTCCCCCTGCGACTAGGGACACGGAAGTGCCAAAGTTTAGTTTTTTACTCAGATCTCGTGTGCTTGTCACAGTTTCGAGTCCAAACTCGACTGTCTGTCCAGTTGCTCCTTCAGGTGAATACAAATCAACTTGCTTAAACGGGGTGTCAAAAAGTCGTCCGGTTAGAGGGCTGCAACCTATCCCTGGGTACATGCCAGGGACAAACGGAATATTTTTCATTGGTTAGATGTCCCTACTAAAACAACTCTAAATAACTCTTCGGTAAAGGTGTGCGCATATAAACTATCCCCCACACTCATTACTCGTTACTCATTCCCTCTTCCATAATCCGGAGAAAATCGAGAACCCTAATACCCAGATTTCGTAGGGTGCATTACGCTACTCTCACGGTTCGCTCATTCCTCATTCCCTACAGATCCGTTGCTACTTCCATAAAATCTGCCGCTGTCACCGTCGCCAGCTGCTCCCATTCCTCGTCAGTAAGCAATTGATCTGAATCATTCCTGATTTCTATTTGAGATCTCATCACTTCCCTAATGCCACCAAAAAACTCTTCTGGCATTATCTGTTTGTAAATCGCCTCAGCTTCGGACTTTGACTCGACACCAATGAAGAGTTTCTCCTCATCGAATTTTCCATCAATATATTGTGAGATCGCAAATATCTTTGGTGAGTTCAGCTTAGTCCCCACATAGACATCCAATGCCATACCATCAGCACCCTTAGTCTTCTGGATATGTCCATAGCCGACAGGCAGCATTTTGCCGTGGCGTAACTGAAAGGGAAGATATTGCAGTCCTATCTTCAGTCCATTCCACTCAATAATCCGTTGTACGGTCGCAGCATCATCTGTCCGAACTTCGTTCCGCTGTTCTATCATATCCTCTCTATCAGATTCTCCCTTCTCAGACAAAACATAATGTGAAGAAAACTGGGAACCTTCATAGCCGGTGCGTACTTCTTCTGGTGCGATCGCTCCAATTTCTGTTAGAATCTTCGATCGCTCAGCTGCTAACTTTTCATATTCCATCCTCTCACTATCAGTTAGTTGCAGGTCGAAGGGCACTTCAATATCCCATAATTCAGGAAGCTTGCCTTTTGATGGGGAATCCTTAGCCAAAAAAGTATAGGTTAGCAACTTCCGCAGATTACTAACCCAACCATGAGCATAATCCTGTACCAAAATTGCCCATTCCGATCGCATCGCTAACCCTTGATTATTGGTTAGTCCCTGGCTCCCTATCTCCCCAAACAACTTAAACTTGGGAATACCTGACACCGCCGCCCAACGATTTTCCAAGGATTCCATAATGTCCTTAGCACCACCGTAGGAACGGTTCACACTCCCTGGCTCCTCATTTTCCAAATCGTAGTAGATACCCCGAACCACAGACTTACCCATATCCAAAGCAAGGGAGCGTTTGATGATCTGCTGCTCTCCTTTATTGGTTCCCTCCTCCTGGTCTTGTAGAAGCCTCTCTCCTAATCCCTTCATACCAAGGGTGAACACATCGTAATCAGCCAGCATCGCAGAACCCGCCTTGATGCCTTGGAGCCAATCAACATAAGCATCGTACATACTTTGGATCACACTCACGCCGTCGTCATTTAGTCCAGTCCTGAAGTGATTACGGCGACTATAGATTCTGTTTCCCCAAAAAGGTAGGATTCGAGATTTGTGGATTTTTTCTCCATATTGTTGGTCTGATGTGTGAGAATAGAGACGGTAGAATAATGGTTGTCTAGTCCTGTTATTCCCCCAATCTGGATATAGTTCCCAACAATCGTAAACCTGTAACCACCTCACAGATTTAATATTATTTTTATCGACGGGTTCACTAAATTCCTTACCGTCATCAATACCAATTAAGATATAAGCTTTGCCAAACTGACGGGCTAGGATAGCTGCAATCGGAAAAGCATCATTAGCACCATAAATCTCTGCTTCATCTTCTTCTTGAGTTTTGTCCTCCCTGTTGCCTAATTCGGCTATATATTCCATCATTAAATCAGGGAGATTATCACCAGATTTGTTATTAGCTATTGCCAATTTAAACCAAGCTTTAGCAGCACATTCAGGGTATAAACAAACAGCTTTTCTGAGTAACTCATCCCGGTAAGGCAAAGCTTCTAAAGAAGTTCGGTTGAGGCGAGACTTTCCTATATTAACTTGGACATTCTCTGTTTTGGAGCGGCTTGTTCCAATCCCAGTATAAGGATTGGCCAGAGCAGCAAATGCTCTGAATAAACCCTCAGAATCAGTGCGAAGTTCACTCATGGAAAAAATTTAGAATTTAGAATTTAGAATTTAGAAATTGTTTTTTCTTCTCTACGAGAGGCTACGCCAACATTCTTCATTCATATCACACCTGCTCCTAACAATCCCGTTACAATATTACCAGTTTCCGCCTTACAGCCACAGTTGAGCCGCTGCCTAAGCGTATTCGTCTGCCAACACTGGTCAATTTTCAACCCACAATCAGCTGATTCTTGCAAGGTAAGTAGTGAGGTGATTATTGGAGTTAATTCCTCTGGTTTTAACCACTTTGCCCCATCTCCTTCTATGAGCTGCGATCGCGAGATGGCACTCCACAAGGGCAAAAAGTAAGCTGCTACTAAGTAAGGTCGATAATTAGTAGTTCCTGTACTATCAGTACCAGCTGAAGCAGTTAAAATAGCTGTTATTTCAGCATCCTTTGAGGTGTCAGTTACACCAAGGTTAGATTTAGCGATCGCAAGGGCTGTCGTTATGTCGGTAAACATTGTCCTTGAATACTACATTATCGTTGCAGTTATGACAAAGAAAAACATGGCGATCGCTCCAATTTTCAAATGGGTAATTTTACTTAAAAATATTACAACTTATTTAATATTTCTTTACATTTTGTAAGCAAGAAAAAACTTTACTAAAACTTCATCTAATTTAACCACAACTTCATCAAAACTTGACTTGAACTGTCCGGATTTTTCTCTAATATAAACTTTAGCAATATATACTATTTATTAAGTTAATACGATGAAGAATCTAGCGATCGCAACAGTTAGTGCTATTTGTAGCTTAAGTATTTTCGGCAGTCAAGTTAAAGCTATCACGCTAAATATTATGTCCGAAACTCCTTTGGCAGATGGCACTCTACCAGGGCGACCAACATCCGGGATAGCAGGAGGTGGTAATTTACTGGATGTTGTTAAAGCAGCAGCAAGATTTTGGGAATTTGCTATCTTGGATGATAAACAAATTGATTTTAAGATAGGTTGGGAGGATACCGGAGAAAGATCGACTGCAGGAGCTAGTTTCTTAGAAAAGACGATTACTTTTAACACCTATGAAACTTTTAATGCAAATAATACAACAGAAAACTTTTCTTTATTCCTAGATGATAATCCCTTTGAACATGATGAATTTGAAGATATTCAGACTTCTTCTGGTTTCGAGAACGACTTCCGATTTGATACCCTGAACACAGGGCGTTTTTTTGAATCAGTGGCTACGGGAGATGCTAGTGGACGAATAGACTTATTTTCTACAGCTTTGCACGAAATTGGTCATATCTTAGGGCTTTCCAGGAGTAATAACGACTTAAGTGGCGATTCTCTAGCTATAGAATCACCGCTTCCTTTCAGCGGAATAGAGATAGAATTTGTTGAAGGAACAGATGACGACGGAAACCCCTTTACTGATAGAGGGCATATTAATATCGATAATGCTCTTCTGCTTCCAAGCAGACCTGTTGGAACACGAAGACTTATATCTGATATTGATGTTCTAGCAGTTGCACAAGCAGGTAACTTTGAACAAGTGGAGCTACCTAGCAACGAGGATGATTTTTTTACTAGCTTCACCTTTCTTCCCAATGCTCTGGGTGACACTTATCTTGATCTCAACCGTAAAGGAGGTCTTGACATAATTCCCGGAAATGGAGGTGTACCAATTCAACCCAATCCTGTTGGCGGAAATACTTCTACTGTTTTTGCTGGCGGTGAATCCGTTGAATTTTCCGACTCCAAAAACAGACCTGATAACAGATTTTTTTGGCAAACTCAAGTCATGAACTTTAATGACTTTACAGTTGATTTCCCCCTAAACTTTTTCTTTCCTGGTGATGCAGAATCCATAAGCGGTAATCTGACATTAGAGCCAGGTGCCATGTTTGGCATGGATATTCAGGTGCAAGACAATCCTCCTGAAATTGGAGACTGGATTTGGTCGGTATCTAGCTCCTTAGGTTTTCCCATTGGAATTGATACTGCGATAACAGAGTTTCTTCCAATGGGGGATGCGGATGGTGGTGAACCCATTCCAGATCCTTTCGATTTTAACTCTACTTGTACTCAATCTGAAGGTTGTCAATTTGTGCTAGCAGACTCAATTCAGAGCACTAGTGCAGCACTGACATTTGGTATTGAACCTTCTGAACCAACAAAAAGTGTTCCAGAGCCAAGCACAATTTTAGGGTTAAGTATATTAAGTGTTATAGGCTTGTTTTCCAAGAAAAAAGCAGCCATTACTAATAAGTAACGCACCTTCCCTGTAGGGTGGGCAAATTAAATATCCTCAACCATTAGACCGATAAACTACCCCCTTTTTGCCCACCAATCCACTAGCATCCTGCCAGTACAGTTATCCCCTTATTAATTGCAATCGCAACTACTTTTTGCTAAAATCACTAACAATAGGAAAGATGTGCGCATATAAACTCATTACTCATTACTCATTACTCATTACTCATTACTCATTTTCCCATGACCAATTATCGGTCGTTAGGTAAGGAGCAACGGATTGATTGGTGGTGAGGCATGATATCCATAGATAGCAGCATCTCCACAATTAGGACTTCTTCCTAATCTTTGTTTGGTTTTAGCTTTATCCTCAATTTTAATCTGACCCCTGGCTGTTTCCTCATAGAAAGTATTAGCCCAATCCTCCATCAGTTCCTCCTCATAATCATCCAATGGCGCGATCGCTAGTTCCCTTTTCTCCAGCGCTTCTCTCACTTGCCAAAACTGTTCAGCCTTGAGGTTAGCAAAGCGCTCTTTGTCTTTAGCTGCCAATCCCCAGCGGATACCCCTAGCATAAACACGCTCTCTCTTGATAATGTCAAGGGCTCCAGCACCTACCCCAACGTTATCAACCCCAACAGCACCTGCTCCATGCTGCTTGATATTAGCAGTCACCATAGCAGCGGCTCTACCTGTATCAAGTTCATCACCTAATGTTGGTTGCGATCGCACAGACCATAATACCGAACCCTGCCAGCGGGATAAAGCATGATCATCTCCACCATCCCCTACATCTAATCCATACCGAGGTTTGTGACGCTTCAGCTTCCCGCTCCATTCTGATGGTGTAAGCTGGTCAAACTTGACCCTTGCCATGAGGAAATAGCGACGAGGGATGATAGACTGTCCAGAATCGAGAGGGAACCTTGCCTCTACCCGTGATTCCCAGAAGGCACTGCCCTCCCCATACTTAATCCTGGCATTCTCAATCCACTCTACCGAAATAGCTCCCTTAATCTCAAAGGCTCCAAGACGAGCTAAATATTCTTCCATTGTTGCTCGTGCCGTTTTCCCCCAATTCTCCCTATCTAGCATTTTCCCTTGATCATCTAATAGATACTCTTGCAACTCTGGCTTAATCCTGTGAATGCCATCGGATTCCTCTCGATATGCCCATGCCACATTAGGATGAGTCCAGGCGGGAATTCTAATATGCGATCGCTTACAGGCTTGAGCAAAGGGTGTCCCATCAGCTAAAGGGTTACCAATCCTCAGCATCCGGTTATTGCTTCCCACCAAACAGGAATCAGCACCCTCATCAATCTCTGGGGAAATACCACAAGCCTCATCCTCTATCAGCAATAACTTATCCTTGTGGATACCCTGGAAACCATTAGAGTCTGTACTCCTGGAGGTAAAGCCAAATGCTCTAGCATCCTCATTGAGTTTAATAAATAGCTCTCCTGAACGCCCACCAAACTTATACTTGTTGAGTCCATAGCTTTTCCGAGCCTCACTCCACAGAATCTGCTTCACTTGCCTCTCAGTAGGTGCTGTAGTGATACATAACCCCTGTACAGCAAACACCCAGTAAGGTATTAGCACACTACCCGATACATGAGATTTCCCTATGCCGTGTGATGCTTGTACATTAGTAACCTTGTTATCGCGCACACTATGGAGAATAGCAACCACATCTGGCGTCAGGTAGGGAATCTCTAAAACCTCATAAGCAAATTCAACTGGTCTACCCTCATAATTGGAAAAGTCGCGACCCTTACTCTTTCTTTCCAGGGAGTTCCTGCGTAGTATGGCAACCGTTTTGGGAGTCAAGGCGACTTTTCTGGGAGTCGAGCCATTCTTGGATAAGTGCCTCATCTTGAATAAATACCTTATATCCGTGCTTCTCCAGAAATGCGATCGCAGCATTAATGTCATCCTCAATCGGTCGGGGTATCACCCGCTCAATTGCCCATTTCGGAGTAGGTCGATACTCGGTATGTTCCTCGGTAACTGTTTCCTCATCATACCAACCCAACTTTGCCGGTTGATCATCCTTGCCAGGAATGAAGTGATCTAATCTCCTAGTTTTCTTAGTTTTCCACTTAATCTTTTGTCCACCTTCCAAGGCTTCTGTCAATCTTTCCAACGCCAAGCCTTTTTGGTATTTGGGGCATCTTCTCCGAAAATTCTCCCTTGCGCGTACAACCGCCTGCAAGAACTGAGGATGGCGATTCATCCAGGTATAAAAAGTCCTTTCAGAAATCCCTCCAGCCAACCAGCCTACCTCATCGCCTCCCTCTGTTGCGATCGCTTCACAGATTATTTCCTGTATCTGTTGGCTGTATCGAGATCGTGCCATGTTAAAAAACTGGGGTATTCTATCCTCCCCAGTTTAACTTGATATAGCATCAGGAAAGAAACCCAACAGAATGCAGAATCTCTTGTCCCGCTACTTGCATATTGTTGAGTAACCAGAGTCTTGCCGAAGCTGACACATAGAAATTCTTGAACCAGCTTCGTCTACTATCTCAATCGTAGGTAACTGGTTTGGAGTTGCCTCCCAAGGCGGAGGTTCATTGGTTTTCTTGGGGAATTGGAATATTTGAAAACCTTTATCTGTGGGTTTAACAGTGATTACATAGCGATTGCCAGTCCACTCCACCTTCTTAACATCGTGTGAAAAAGCCCAGATCTGAATAATAGGGAAAGCTGGATTATTGAAATCGCTATTACACTCGCCGAACCCCCGAACACCATTTGTAAATGCTTCGGGATCTTGAAGAGACCAAATACCAGAGACTCTTACATTATCTGCTGCACCACTTGCTCCATAGTACTCTCTATAAACAATAAAATCATTAGTCCATTCATTTAATCCCAAAAGAACTGCATCACTTGCTTCCCCGTATCTATGAGCATGTGGACCTGAACGCAGGAGGTTAATTTGTTCTGAGTCACTATGACGACTCCAGGTTGTACTCTTTACACACAAGTCTATTGGTAGCCCTGATTGCGAACTAGAAGTAGAAGCATTAGCTCCCGCTTGGGACGGTTCGATGCTAGGAGTTAAAGCACTCAAAAGAGTTGAAATGGTTATTGCTGAGGCAATGAGAAATTTTCTCATACTTTTTAAGCTATCAGTAAATAAACTGTACATCAAACAGCAGCCTACTGTTAAACAACTTATGGGGTAAGGGTTTCAAGCTAGATTGCCCCACATGATAGCCTCGCTAAGCTTAAACGCATTGAAGTTGCATCTGTTGCATCTTTTGACGGCTCAAACCCTTGCTTGATCTAAATACCTTGGGAAATGTAGATGCGAACAAGCTTAGTTCTGAGCCTATTACCAGCCATTGGCAGAGCATATCCATCCTGTCTCGCCCTTATCTTCCAAATGACACCAATATGTTTCTCCATCAAACACTACTCCATCTCGTATATACTGCAATTTTGAGATAGGAAACCATTCGGAAATCCATCCATCATGTCCTCCATAATACCTATATCTGTTTCCTTGGACTGTTAGGGCAAACTCTCCGGGTCCTTCTGAATAATCTCCATCTCGTATTCTTCCCTCATCAGGAGTCGCTTCTATAGAAGAAGTTAAAGTCTGTGCCACACTTGCTGAAACTTGGACAAAGCGATTATCCCTAGTAACCAAAATATCGAAAATGCAAGCTTCTAACAATTCAGGTTCAGTTACTCCTGCTGCTTGACAGGTTCTTTCTGCCGCTGCCCTTGCGTTACTAGAGAAATCGTTAGTGCGAACAATTTTAGCAGGGAAGCTGCTGTTAGTGAAAGTTGCTGTTGTTTCTCCTGGGGCATAGTCAAACAAGGACTCTCTGTGGTGAATCCGCCAACTATTACCAAATTCTTTGTATAACTGTTCGTAGTTAGGGTTCTTTGGTAATACTTCCCCTGTGCGGGTTTGAATATCATCTGAAGAGTCGCCATTGAAATTCCCCAGAAGTCCTTTCACTTGACCCCGCTGGGTTTCCGGCATAACAACTTCAACGATAAGACTACCATCTCCAGCGCTAACTTCTTGTACTTTCACTCCTTCACCATTAGGAGAAACGACCACATAAGTACCGTTATCCCGGTATATTTGTCCTCCACCAGGAAGCACTAGTAAATTATC
Organism: Caldora sp. SIO3E6; assembly: GCA_010672185.1. Classification (GTDB taxonomy): domain Bacteria; phylum Cyanobacteriota; class Cyanobacteriia; order Cyanobacteriales; family Coleofasciculaceae; genus Caldora. The sequence goes on from JAAHHL010000033.1 coordinate 10,203, forward strand.
CTCGACTGTAGTAAGCTTCCCATTGATTCGTAATTGAGAATTTTGGCCAGCATAGAAGCCAACCCGGTCTTGACCAAGTTTGATAGCAACAGCATTAACTAAAGAGGCATTTTCTCCAGCCTGTTTATAACGACCTTGAACCTCAAATTGGTCATCCAATGTTTGAGCCTGAATAAATTCACCCACGGCTTGAAAACTGAGACGACGACGATCAAAGGTGAGTAAGTGGGGATCTCCAAAGATTCTACCGCTGACTCCTTCTAAATCACGTTTAGGTTTTGGCTCCGATTCAGGAGGTTTGCATACAGAGTCAATGCTACTTGCTTGAAGATTGTTATATACTTCGTCACCAACATCAGAACTGAAAGAACTCCTGATTTCTTCAATCCTTCCTTCCCCAAAAAAGTCTATAATCATAAGGTCTTGGGGACTATCACTGTAAGTTGAATCGACCATTTCTATAGTGCCATTCTTGTTTAGATCTATAAACAAGTCATCACCAAGGCGAGCAAAGCCAAATTTTCCTGGTTGCAATCCTTGTGGGTAAAGTGTTTCATTTCTTTTACTATTAAATATGTTTAGTTTATCATCAGAAGAGCCAAAATCACGAATAAAACTTGATGAACCTGATGCATAAGGAAAGTTAAGTCTGTACACATGGCTAGCACTGCCTATACCCATAGCAACAGCAAATTCTCTAATTCCCAATAAACCGCTATTTTTTGCGAGAATATTTCTAACTTTACCATAGTCGTAGGCAGAAGCTGGATCTGCTATTTTTAGAGTCTCGAAATCGTCAGACCAATTCCAAGGGTCAAACCAGCGTTCGCCCAAACCTGGAGTAATCTCTGGATTAAAGAGATATCGAACTTTGTATGAGCTTGTATCTAAGAACATTGGCCCCCTTGGTGCTGAACCTCCAGATTTTTCATCTTCTTCATCTTCTTCATCATTCTCCCATGCTTGCGGGTAGTTGCGATTATCACGTTGATTATCACGTTGATTATCACCCCATCTACCCGAATAGAGCAACCAATTATGTTCATGTTCCAAATTTAATTTGCCAGCACGTTCCAAGTAATGCACTTGGTTTACATCGAAAGGTTTAAAAGGAGCTAAATCTAGATCACCTTTGTGGAGTTCTTGCCCTGTAACCCATTCGGTGATACCAGCAAAAGGAAAACTAGCATGACCTCCTAAACCAACATAAACGCTGGGATGATTGCTTTTGTTATCTACTAAATCCCAAGGAACTGTATAGCTAGTATCATACTCAATAAATTTAACGTGCTGAGAAAAAGCAACACGGTCAGGTGTGAACTTATTTCTTCCGTTCCGGTGCAAAAAAACAGTTATTCCTTCCCAGTCTCCCACATGGTTATTGTAGCCTTCATATTCTTTCCAATTACTTACTGGATAATGAAAGTAGTAGTTAATCGCTATTTCATTGATTTCTTCATTTTCTACAACTGCTGCGTAAATTGCACCTTTAGTTTTATCTTGATAAACTGTACCTTCATAATTAGAGTTGTAAACATTGAAAGTTTGATTAGCGTCACCTTTTCTCCAGGGCATATTTTTAGGCCAAGTGTATTGGACATCAAGAGGCACTGTATACCTTTCAGAGTCTAATGGATCGCATATTCGACCTTGATCAAAATATAAAATAGGCGCGTATTCATTGATCAACTCATTAATTTGGGACTGTTCCAAATTGGGTTCAGGGCGATCAGCAATAAATAAAGCTGTTAACCTATCTTTGACAACTTCAACAGGTATTTCAATAGGTGCGTTGCCAGGGCCTAAATCTCTAATCCTACGATTTAAAATTAAAATAAACTCTACTTGCTCAATTATAGGCTTTTTAGGAACCTCAATATTAGTGATTTCCAATTCATAGACACCAGGATTTAGCTCTTGTGAAAACTCAATTTTTCCAGTTAACTCTCCAAATCTGGCTTCCTCAATAACTTCGCCACTTTCTAATGTGAGTAATGTGAGTACGGCTTTTGACTTAAGGGTTAAACCCCACTCTGAATCTATTGCTCCTTCTGCCCAACTACCAATGTCAATATCTAGTTCGTACTTACCCTTCTCCGCTATATCCAAACTTAAAGTCGTATTTATCTCATCTTGTCCAGCAGTTGCCCACCATTTAGAAATACCCTTAATAGCAGTTCTTTGTGGTACAGCAGCGTTAACTTTACCGTAATTCCAGTCCACAGGACAACTCAGAGAGTTAAAACTAAGCAACCCACAGAGAACAATGGACAAAGTTTTCTTCAGAAAGCCCTCCCCTAGAACAGAGAAAAAGCTGACGAAAGTAATAATCAAAAATCTATATTTTCTCATCTCTATTGCTATCTCAGGGTAAACGCATCCTAAGTTTTGCCCAGAATATCGTAGCATAGACTCTAATGATGGAATAGATTTTTTCTCGGTATCCCCATCTCCCCCATCTCCCCAGCTTTGTTATCACACCACTACACAACCTCTAAAGCATCCCAGACAAAAGACTTGTTTGTACCTATAACGCAATTCTCTCTATCCTCTAAAAAGTAAATCGACACTCCTTTTAAAGATAGAAAAAATGCTAGCTCCTCATCTGTTACTGAATCTAACTCCTTATCAAAGTAACCAACCACTTCACTGATTGGTACATATGTCTTAGTTGTCCATTCCTTAATTTGCTTGTCTTCCACAGTCTTGTCTGGTAGAAAATGGGTTTCTATCCCGTTTTCTATGATCAGAGTCACATTCCTTTCTGGGAGCTTTTCATCTTCTACCTCATCAGCTTTCTCCGGTTCTGGTTGTTCTTTCTTGGGTTCTGTTGGTTGTTGAACTTTGTCCTTATTTTCCTTTAACCACTCTTCAACCTTAGCCAGGTTCTGTAATTCCACATTCCCTTTCTTCCCTTTTTGCTTTAGGTTGTATCCTCCCCCTTTCTTCTTCTCCAAGGTGTACCCTAATGCACTAACTTCTGATTTAAGAGTTTCAAAATTTTTCCTTGCCATTTTATTCTCCTTTACACATCTCAATCAAAATCGGTGTATGCTGATTAACCAACCCCTAACCCCTCCCAGGAGAGGAATTAGAAGCTCCCCCTCCTGCCTTCTACCTCCTGCCTCCTCACAAACCCCTAAGAGAAACGGGAACAGTTGTACTTTTGGGTAATCGCGCTAACTTAACCAAACTGCCGTAAACCTGACAGGATGATTTCGCGGCAGTTCCATTCAACAAAGACAGCACATGATTGGTATTAGAACCTGTACCTGACATATGGTTTCTGTAAGCAGTCACACTCTGCAATAGACCATATGCTGTTCGGTACGCTGCCAAGGTTGTTGTGCCCAAATTTAGTCCCTTTTCTTCCATTTGGTCATCAAAATGACCTAAGAACAATTCCAGACAAGTCTGCACAACTTTCGGTTGCTTATTCAAAGGTTGTCCTACATATCCAAATTCCTTAATTAGGACTGCCAAGGCTTCTTCTGGAGACATGGGAAAATCAGCTAATGCCTCCATATCATTGGTATATTTGTTAAATGCTCGTTTGACATTATTCAGAGACTGTAAGATTTTTTCCTGATCTCCTATCTGGTTCTGAATATGACGTATTAAACTGTTGTTCTCTTTAACAGTAATCGTCATCCCATTGGAACAGATTTGGCGGCATGTCAGAAGATAGCTACCAGCACCATAGCCATAGGTGTGGTGGTTAAAAAAGATGATCCTACTATTGAGCACCTCATCTGCTGAAAGGTGATAAATACCTCCTTGCTCTTTGGGAATTTTGGCTGAAATAAAAGCCATATTAGAGGCAATGTGAGAGCGACTATTAGGTTTTCTGCTAACAAATCCAGCCCAATCCGGATTTAATCCAACTTGCTCACAGAAAAGCCAAAAATCCTCAAGTAATTGATAATTCTGATAAGGTTTCCAACTATTACCAACAACCGTTAGCAGTTTCCCTGTATCAGACCTGAATGCAGCCAAAGTGTTAGCATGAGAGCTTTTCATCCTGCCTGTTGGCGTATCGTATTCAAAGGGAGCAGTAGTTACTGACCAATTCAGCCCAGATTTCTCCAGAATTTCCTGTTGACTCATTCCTGGAGAAATTGCACTTCCCAAACCCCGAAATAATTTAGCTTCTTCCGTTAATTGCATTTTCTTCACACCATCAGATTTAGAATTTAGAATTTAGAATTTAGAATGAGTAATTAATTCTCCATTCGACCTTCTCCATTCTCCATTCTTCATTCATTTAAAGGGATTGTGAGTAGAAAGACTCTTAACAGCTAGAGCGATCGCAAAGGTTTGAGCCTCATTAGCATCAACCAAAGAATCCATTGCATCTCCACCTGCTCTGGCAATCCATAAACCATCTTCTGCTTGCTCAATAGATAAGTCACAATCAAGAAGCTTGCTTTTATTATCTTCCCACATTAAATCCAATGGGTTTTGATTGAACAAGTAATAGCTAACATCATGATATACTTTCCCATAGGGAGAGAAAATATCACTAAAATGTCGATGGAGAGCTGGATCTTCTGTATAAAATAGAAACAAGGAGTTGATGCGAGAAGAAGTACTACCAGCATTGGGATTATCTGTTAGAAGCAAGTCTCCAGGTATAAACTCTATCCTGCCATTCCAAGCACATATAGACATTTCGTGCTGATCAATAATATTCTGAGTCTTCTTGTTGAATAAAACTCCAGAGTCGCACAAATAAATCGCCGTTTTCGTGTAACCTTCTACTATCTCCTTAGAAGCCCTTTGCATACACTTCCCCAGATCCGAGTAAAGAATATTGGCAAAAACCCTACCTTCCCAATGATTCTGGGGTTCAAAAGCACTATTTGCGATCGTGTAATGCTTGTGAGCAGGAATGCGTTTACTCAGGTCAGAAAAAGGATCTACGTCAATCTCTCCAAGAACCTCTAAGACTAAATCCAAAATCTCTTGGGGAGTATACCAATTATCTGAGGGTTTGTCTCCTAGTTCCCTCTGAATCTTTAAATGCTGAACCCTTAAATTATCTGAGTCGTTAGTCTCTCCATCAACAGCTTCACCAGAAGTATCATTACTATTACCGGAAGATTCTCGTTCAGCATCTATCAGTCGTTCAGCTTTGACCTCATTATAAGCACGTTCAACAGAGACTTTCTTCCTCAGTCTTCCTTCTGGGTTATAAAGCTGATCTATCACAGACTCACGATCTTCGCTAGGCACTGATAAGATGTCATAGGCCATCTTGTTTGTTCCTTCTTCCAGCAGTTTTGACCACTTTTTGGCAAGATCAGCATTTTCCTCTTTTTGAATAGCCTCAACGACATTGAAGCCAATTTGTAAGGTAGTTCTACCAGTACCAACTGTCGCTGCAACTCGATCAATCGATCTGCCATGTCTGGCGATCGCAGTATCCTCTCCTCTTCTCTTTTTCCGCTCAACTTCCTGTTTCTCAATTTGCAGCATTAGTTGAGCTTCTATATATTGCTGCATCTTGGTTTTGACTCGATAGCTGTTTCGTAACTTAAGTTGCCTTAGTCGTTCCAGGTTGTCTGAGAAGGTTCTGATCTCTACGGGGACTCTTGGGAATTTGTTGCCATCTGAACGTGCATTTAAGGCTTCAACTGCTGCATGGCGACTGTTGCCATCGATAATTATTCCCCATTGATCAACTAAAAGAGGGACTATTTCTGGATTCTCTACATCCAAGTCCTTGATCAATCGTTCCACATTTCCAGAGTTGTTGATATAGATCAGTTCATTGAATGGGAGTCTGATTAATAACTCTGGGTCAACGTCTGCTAGTCCTTCCTCAAAGAATAATCGGAAGTTTCGATTATATGACATGACTGCCATATTTCTCGCCTTTTTGGAGTTGGAAACATAACCACCACACCAGACAATCCCCTGGCTATCCCACAAGGATGGGATGAATTTGTCTTCATAACTGGTGACTTTTAAGATTGAATCTCCGATTACCTTAGTCCAAATCTCTGATTGCTTCGGTTTGGAGCTACCTTTTTTTTCAGTCATTTCTTCTGCGCACTGTACGTACATTACCAATGTAGCACCATTACCGATAATTGGTCACCGGTCGTTAATATATCGATTTAGTCTTAGCAAACCACGCTTTTCCCATCCTTCGAGGGTAGGGAGAATATCAATCAAGCTTTTGCTTTAAGGCATCTGGCACATTAATGGCTGTCTCCAAACCTTGGATATTCTTCCATTGCGTCTCCTCATCCCAGATAATATTTTGGAGGTCTGCGCCATTAAGGTCTGCGCCACTAAGGTCTGCGTGACTAAGGTCTGCGCCACTAAGGTCTGCGTGACTAAGGTCTGCGTGACTAAGGTCTGCGGAACTAAGGTCTGCGCCATTAAGGTCTGCGACACTAAGGTTTGCACCATTAAGGTTTGCGCCACTAAGGTTTGCGACACTAAGGTCTGCATGATTAAGGTTTGCGCCAATAAAGTCTGCATGATTAAGGTTTGCGACACTAAGGTCTGCGCCATTAAGGTTTGCACCATTAAGGTTTGCACCATTAAGGTTTGCGCCACTAAGGTTTGCGCCACCAAGGAATCCTCCAGCTATATTGAAGAAGCCGTAAATGCCTATACAATTGCTGTAGCCGATAATGCGAGGCAATCGAGTTTCATCAAAACCTTCAGTGTCGTATTGACCAAAAGGGTAAAAGATGATTTTATCTTTCAGGTCATCTCTAGAGAGAGCATAGCGATGCAACTCTAGGAGCAAAATCATCACATTCAGCCCTGCATAGATATCTACCTGTCGCTGACCTAATTGAATTCCTAGTTCTTTGAATTGTCTTGTCGTTTCCAGAGGTAGGGTTTTCTCTGGTAGATCAATAAATTCTCCATCACACCAGCGAAGATAGAAATCTTCCAGACGCTCGAACAGTTGAACTGGTCGAAATTCCTTACTAGCAGTCAATAACGCCATCAGGTAGTCCACAATTTCTGGCGTCAGTCCACCATAACCCAATAGGTCATAAATCTTCTCCACCAACTGCTCATCATCAAGGAAAAATTTTTGGCGTTTCCTACCTGATGCTGTCCATTCTTCCAAACTTTCTTTCAAACGTTCGGCACAGAGAAACTCACCAAAACTCTTATGAACAAATTCTACTGCTCCTTCTCCAGTACCAGTTGGTCGTAGGTAAAAGGACGCCAAAGCATTTCTCAGAGGATTGTCACCAAGGCGCTGTTTGGCTTTCTCCAATAGTTCCTTTGCCCCATCATCTCCCTTGAGTCGTGCCTCAATCATGGCGATTGACGCCGATTCTCCACCGGCTTGGGTAACACATAATCCCGCCTCGGTGAGAATGCGCCGCAAATCCTCAGTTTCTTGTTCGGTAAGTTCAAAATTAAGCTGTTGAGGACGCTGCTGAGTAAGTACCCAATCCAAAGCGGTTTGATAAATCAGAATTTTTGCCTCAGTACTGCTAGCATCCTCAAACATTGGAGTTGTTAATTTACCATCCCGATGCATAGCTGCTAACAGATAGAGTAACAGGGGTTCTTGGGCTAATTGCTTGACTCGTTCTGGACAGGTTTGAGCTTGCAAAAACGAGTCAAACGCTGAAGCTTTGTCCTCGCCAACCTGCTTTCCCCACTTACCTAACCACTGCTGCTGGAGTTGTTTATCCATCAGGGCAACTTCCACCCGTTCTAGATTTCCAGGCAAGAATTGTTCGATACCCTGTAGTGCTAATTCCCTACCAGTTACCAAAAACCGATGTTTTAGATCGAGATTGCGTTCACATTTAGTTTGAAAGCGCACCACCTGTCCGAGAAACTTCTCAATACCACCAATGGTTCTCCCTTCCAAGCACAATTCATCAAACCCATCTAATAAGAACAAAAACCGGGTATTGGAGTCGGTCAACCAGCCATTATTACTCTGAGCAAAATTTGCCTTAATCGCAGCGCGGAGGGTATTCTCAATATTCTCCTCAAAGGCATCAATATCTCGTAGTCGAATCAATATTGGTGTCCATAGGGGATGAAGATTTTCCAGCACCCAATTAGCAAACATCCGACAAAAGACTGTCTTACCACGCCCTGGTTCTCCTTGAATAAACATTACTTGACCGCTTTGCTCAGGATTGATAAGCTGCTCTTTTGTCCAACTCTCTAAATCAACTTTGGTGTTTAACTTGCCATTAGCATCTACTAACTGTGCTTTCATAGGTACATAGATATCGGGAATCCTCATCGATTTTTCTCCCAATACCTTCCACTGTTCCTGTAGTTGTGGATTACTAGGATGAGGAGATATCTGTTCGGTGAGGTAAGACTCAATACTGCCATATTTCTGAGTTGCTCCCCTTTCCTTAGCTGCTGCTATCAACAAACCCAGACGTTTGCCCATTGCCTCTGGTTCATACTTTAGAAGTGATTCTACATGAGCCTTAGTTCCCCAAGCTACCCAACCAGTCACAAGAGGAATAGTATCTTGCTCTAATAATCCCACCTGTCTGAGGAAATCAGATAACTGTTGATTTAAAGCTTGCCCTAACAGGGATTCCGGAAAGTAAGTCAAAGCCTCTTTAGCTAACCCTTCATCTAACGGTAGTTCCAACAGCTGCTCAATTTGCTGTCCAATGGTTTTAACTGATACCACCGCACCAAATTTTTTCCCTAACCAGTAATTCTTCCGAACCAAAACATCAAAGCTTTCCAGATAAGCCAAAGGAAAAGCGATCGCAACCCATTCTTCTAAACTTGGCTCCTTCTCAGTCTTACTACGGAGCAGGTTTACTCCTTTTCTCCCCAACCCCACAAACGACAACCCTGCCGCCACAACTCCTGCTGGTGCTAGGGTAGAACCCAACAAACCAAACGCGATCGCTAATTCTAACCCAGCCTTAGAAACCTCTGCTCCTGTTACTGCGACATCTCCCGCAGTACCCAACTCTCGGATATCAGTGTTCAGAAGTTGCCAAACTCGTTTAAATGTTCCCACTGTCAACTAAACTCCCAACTCTAAGCAAAGCTGTTCCCAAACCCACTCCTGTCCCAAGTCTCCCAACTTGGCAACTTTTTGTAAATAATTTTTGTATTTTTTCTGCTGTTCTGCTGTTGCTCCGATAAGTACAGAATTACGTCGCCAATCCAAAGGCGGCAAGTAGTTGAATTTCTCTAAAAACTTCTGTCCTGCCCACTCTGGCGGCTGTTCTTTGTGGTAAGCAGCTTTAAGCAACCTCTGATATACGGCATACTGCACTTTTTCTTCATTACTTACCCAGTACCGGATCATCCTCCCCGTCGGTAACTCCTTTAAGGGTCTATCAATCTCAAATTTCTGCTTACAGCAAGGACATACCCTGTAGCAAGCCAAGATCTCAGCAAAACAGTAATAGCAAACCTTCATCGGAGCATCTCCCTTCTGTTTCCTGTCAGATTGCAAGAAAGACTCCTCTGATACTTCCAAATCCTCAAATCGACCAAAACGGCTAGGATGGCTCAAACCAATCGCATCCAACAAAACTGCATCATTCTTTCCTTTACTTTTCCTAGCAATCCGTCCTAGCATCTGAAAATACAGGCTTTTTGATTCCGTGTCCCTGGCAAGAATGCCACAACTGACAGCGGGAACATCAAAGCCTTCCGTAAGCTTCCCTACCGAACTAAGAATTTTGATCTTCCCCGCTTCATAATCCCTGTAAATGCGATCGCATTCCTTGATTGGCATTTTAGAGTGGACGGATTTCGCTGATATACCTATTTCCTCAAATCCCTTGGCTAACCTATTAGCAAAATCAATCGTAGGGCAAAAAGCGATCGTGAGCCTATTCTGTGCAAATGTCCGCCATTGCTCAATCAGATAGGCAACCGTTGCTTCTACATTACTTTTCCCTTCATCAGGAACATGATAATAAGACATGGGAGTCAGAAACCCCTGTTCTATCAACTGCTTCGGCATAGGAGCAAAAACAGCTTCCTCGTAATAGTCACCCAAGGATTGATACTTACTTAATCTCCAAGGAGTCGCCGTCAATCCAATCAAAAATCCCTCATTGTCTTGGTTCCTCCTCTGAGTCAACTTAGGGAACCTCTCCCTAATCACCCCAACAAAATTGGTGATATGGCATTCATCAGCAATTGTCAATTCGGGTTTGAACCAGGAGATATCGCGATCGCCTGACATGGTTTGAAATGAGGCGATCTGAACTTTCCTACTCCTATCCTCCGAATATCTACCTGCAATCACTCCCGACTTAATCCCAAGCTTCAAAAGAGCTTTCTGTGTCTGGGGAATCAGGCGATCGCGGTGTACTACGAATAGTACTCGTCTATGACGTTTAACGGCATCTTTAGTAATAAAAGCAGCAATTATCGTTTTTCCACTCCCAGTAGGAGCAACAATTGCCACTCGATTAGTAACCAATAGCTTTTTGTAGGCTTCAGCAATTATTGAAGCCTGATAAGGATATGGTTTGATCATATTTAACTGTGACCAATAATCGGTCACTCACTAAAAAGAAGCTATCCTCGTAAAGGTTTCAGGGGGTATTCTGTGTCTAGAAGGCTTTCTCTTGAGCAAAGCTTCTTCAATCAGATCAGAAATGATTTGAGACTGACTAACTCCTGGTCTTCTTGCTTTTTCCTGCTGCAAAAGTTGCTCCACCCTCTGATCAGGGTAGAAAGTGATATGAGTCCTTGGCATTGATGATCCGATTTTCGCCACTACTGCTCCATTATATACGACACAGCATAGGGCTATTCCGGAAGGGAGTAATGAGTAATGAGTAATAAGTAATGAGGGTCGAAACTTTTGTCAAATCTCTTACTTCCTACCTCCTAACTCCTGCCTCCTGCCTCCCGCATAGCTTACTAGAAGCTGAAAAGTAGCTAATTGTACCGGAAGCGATAACCAAAAGAGTTAAAGTTAGTATCAAGCCAAATTTAAAATTAGGTAAAATATTGGAAAGTCGGAAATCAAAAAAACGAGATAGATCTCGTAACTTGAAATCTAACAAACTGGGAAATAACCCTTGAGAGTCAGATTGAAAAGGGAAGAAATTGCGATCGCAATTAATAAAAATCACCTTAATATCAGATGATTTCTCTACATACCAAGCAGTAGTTTCAGCTTGCCTTGCTTCCTCTGTAGTCCGATTCGGCTTAAATCCAATAATGTAGCATTTGTGCTTGTTCCCAAATTTAGCAGGGACATTTTGCCGATAACATTCTATCTGTCCCTTAGCCTGATAAATATTAGATCTAGTCAAAAACCTTTTAACTTCGTATATTTCCTTAGGGGTAATGATATCGGCTCTACCCCCTGCACATTCAACCTCCAACCAGATATTTTTAGAGCCTTTGTCGTAAAGGTTTTGAGCAATATAATCTTGAAGATCAGCTTCCTTCCAATGGGTAGGAAGGTTAGCTTGATTAACAAACTCACTGATTGACAAAACAAAAATCATACCGTTTATTCAAACCCCATAAAATCTCGATAGTTGCGAAGATAAGTTAAAGCACCTTGCTCACATTCTTGTTCACACTGATAACTACCTGAAATGTCGTTAGACGCTTCTACCTGATAATTGTCGTTCCAAATTTCCCAATGAAACCCAGTTTCACCTGGATAGTCAAAAAAAATGATTTTTATCACATACCCATCGACTTCAATTTGTCGTTCAGAGCGAATTACCATCGTTTGTTTACCTCTTCAATACCTTCCTTAAAACGTCTACCTTGGAACCTTACTATTCATCAACCTTGCGTTTTCTTCTGGGTAATTCCAGCAAATCCATAATCCGATGCAAGCGATCGCGTAAACTTTCCCCTAGCAAGGATTCTTCATCTGTTCCCCTTCCTGGAGAAACGCCGTAGATTTCCAACAACAGATCGTTCTGGGTAGTAATATTCGGCTTACCAGTAGCTTGTGTACGCCACTTGTATAACCACTCAACCCACTGAACCTCTACTGTTTCCAAGGCTAAACTCGTAGGTTTGACTTTATTAGCAGGAGGATGGAAGGAAAGCATAAACTTAACATGATCATCCTCCAGGCGTTCCTGCATCAATCTTCGAGCCTCATTATTACCCAATGCTTCTGTTGCCAATTCCTCCAGATCCGGCTCATCTTCTTCATAAACCGAGGAGCCAAATTTATGAGCTTGAGCAGAGTAAGGATTAATCGGAGGTAACCCGCCGTAGTGGTAGGGTTGGGGATGTAGATGGATGTCATAACCTACGGGGGTAATGTTATGAGTTGGCGGTTGTAGCAGTTTAAACTCCACCATCAAGGCATTGAAGAATTTTTCTAACTCCTTCTCAATGCCAGCATCTTTCCTCCAGGGGTTAACACAAACAATGGTTGAACCATCAGCAACAGGTCGAACTGAGACAAAATCTAATTGAACACCTTGTCTTTCATAAAATTCAATAAGATTTCTAGCAATAGTACTGAACATGTCAATTTCAGTCGGTTTTTTAACCTGTCTAGTAGCTTGCAGCTTTTCATGCAGAAGTTTCAAGCGATCGCTTAAGGTTTTCTTCTCTTCTTGGAGCTTTTCAATCTCCCCAAAAGCAGCTTTTAGCTTTTGTCGAACCATGTCCGCTGCGTTTTGCTCAATCTTTTGAATTCTTGCAGATATAGATGCGTCGCACTCCTCATAATATTCTTCTTGAATTTCGGCTTTAGCCACCTCCATTTGTTGCTCTAATTCTGTCCTCCAGGTTTGTTGTTCCACATGGATCTCACTAGCGATCGCATCTGCTTCTAGTTTTGCTTGCTTCTTCAGAAAATCTGCCTCTAGGTGTACTTGCTGTCTAAATTGTTCAATTTCCTGTAAAGCTAACTCCCTTTTACTGGCTAATTCTCTCTCTTGTTCCTCTAATATTTTTAAAGTTGTCTCCTCTCTGGCAGCAATCTTTGACAACATCTCATCAGATTCTGTTTGAACTTTGTCTATCAATTCTGCCTTCTCTTCTAAGGCTTGCTCATGGATTGATTGAGCGGCTTTTAGTTCAGCCTCAACCTTGAGTAACTTACTGGCAACTTGACTTTCCTTTTGGTTAATTCTTTGCCTTGCCGTCTTTTCTATTGCACTTATTTCATTGGCTTTTTCTGTTAACTGACCTTCCAGTTTAATTATTTGACTTTCCAGTACTTCTAGTCTCCCTTCAGCTGTTTTGACTTCAACTTTAGCCTTGGAGTAAATTCTAGAAACAATTAACAAATTAGGCACTGCAACCAACCAAGCAGCTATAGTCTTGGCTTGATAAGGTATGGGGGTAAATAAGACTCCAATTCCTAGGGAAGTGATTAGTACTTGCTTCTTCATTTTTTACTCGCCAAAACCAATAAAATTCCAATGGCAATCAAACAAACAAAGGTTACTGATCCTGCTTGACTAACACTCCACAATGCCACTGCCGTCCCTGCGATCGCATACATAACTAAAAGAACGTTGCCATACAATACAGCCCAAAATAATTGATATTTCATGAATTCTGCTCCTCTGGGAGGCAATACTATTCGGTAATCGCTCACTCTTTGTTTCCCCCATCTCCCCATCCCCCCATCTTTCCTTGCTTTGTTGGGAGGGAATTTCACCCTCCATTTTTTGTCCTTATCGTGACCAATTAATGGTCATAACTATCAATTGCCAACTACGGTGTATTCAGCATCAACTGTTTGGAGATACCCATCAGCTTTTTGAGCCTTGAGTTCCCATTTCTTAGCCCTTGCTTTGAGATCAGTGATTTGATGCCCCCGAATTTTTTGTTTTAGGGGCACTGCTTCAGTTTGGTAAGTTAATTCATTCTCTGAATCCTCACGTTTGAGTTGCTCAATCTGGAATTCGTTAACTCGACGAGCAATCCTTACATCAGCGGTGGCATTCAAGATACCTAACTCGGTAACCTGTTTTTCCGCTAAGGAAATCTGCAAGCTGGTCTTAGCTGTTTCAAGTTTCGCCAGCCTAGCAGCTCCCTCTGATGGGGTATGATTTTGCTGAGACTCAATCAAGGCATCAGGGGACACATCTGGGAGAGTGGTAGGAACATCCTTGAGTGCGATCGCTCCACTAGCTCCTAGTTGGGATTGGTCACCAACTGCTAAACTACCGCTTCCACAATCGTTAACGGGTTGACCTTGTTCCTGTTGAGCTGCTTGCTGTTTACTAATGAACCGTCCATTCTTGTCACGAGGCATAGATTCTCTCCTTATATTTGTTGCTGAGATCCCCATTTGATAGCCATCCCGTCCCTTGGATCTCTGGCTAAACCCGCTATTTCTTATCGGACTTTTCACGAGAAGTCCGATAATCTAATGAATTTAGAATTTAGAATTTAGAATGCAGAATCACTTACTCATTCTTAATTCTTCTAACTCCTGCCTTCTGCCTTCTGCTTTCTGCCTCCTCCTGCCTCCTCCTGACTCCTAACCTCATCAGATTTCTTATGGAGGATCAGAAGTACTAAGGGTAAGATGAGGAGAAACATACTACAAGGTGGCACAATTAGTCATAGTTAACCTGTATGGAACTCAATTTAAGTTCCATCACTTCTCTGAAACCCCTGTTTTTTCGTTCACTGGAACGGAACTTATTTCTTAAGGATTCGGGAATTTAATAAGTTACAGTGGACAAAAGTCTTGTCATATATGAGTTTGGCGAGTTCCACTTTGCCGTTCCAGTTCCATGTAGTACTTGTTGTATTTTTTCCTCGTATTTCCCTTGTTCCTTCTCCTTGCTGTTTTTAGGATGAGGAAAACCGCAAAATGTCCAGAACACAATCCTAGAGAGTGATTGAATCGTTTTCCCCTTTATCTTTCCCTTTCTGTTACTCATAGACTTAGGGAAATGGGATATGTAGCAATGATTTCCCCCACACCCTACACCCCTTCATATTGAGCGATTAGTGAGCACACATAGGTTTCCATCCTCTGCTCTAATAATTTTTTGAACCCTGAAAAAGCAGGATCATTGAGATTGAAGCGAGGGAACAGGGTTAAGATGCCTTCTGCTAAATTGACTGCTACCTGCCGGTCGATACCCGTCATAGCGATCGCAGTCTTTAAATGAGCTAATCGATTGATTGGACTGGTTAACTCTGTCCACTTAGAGTCCCAATAAAGATGCTCAGGTAGGTTATTCTGGGAAAACCACTGCTGTTCCAGTAATTTGGCTTGCTTCTTGCCTGGGAATCCCAGCTTGTTGAGAATTTGCTGAATCATTGTTTCACTTTTTGGTTGCTTGATAGTAGACGTGGCCAATAATTGGTCACGCGCCATAGTCTCAATCGCTTGTAATAAGGCAATAATTAAGCCGGGATCTGGAGTTGATGCATGGTGAGAGTAAAAAAATCTGGCTTTACCTCGTTACCATCGTCATCGGTAAGAAGTTTACCGGTTTGGATAAAGTGCTTGGCACTATCAATCCGTTGTTGCTCGTTGGCAGTATAATTGTCAATAGCCGATTGAGCACGTTCAGTTAGGCTGGTAATATCAATACCCATTGAACCCAGGACTGAATTAACAGATTGAGCATCCAGTTCTTGATTGGCTTGCTCTAATTTAGTCAAGCGGTCTTGTTGCACAGCCAAATGGTAAACGGCACGTCCTTGGTTAACTAAAGCTTCATCCCGCTGTGCCTTTTGAATGCCTTGCTTAACCAATAATTCGTCGTAACGTTGCTGAATACGATCCATCATCGTATAGATAACAGTCATACTTGCATCATTAGATTCAGCAATAGTTTGAGCATCTGCGATCGCTAGATGTCCCACTTCTTCTGGTTCAGGTAACTCTGCCTTGCCTGATTGCACTTCCTTGGCACTAGGCAGTTGTGGCGGTAACCCTACGGCGTCTGTAATTTGCTGATGGGTAGCCAGCAATGAGTTGCCTAGAGAGTCAGGAATTTCTGAACTGCCATTCTTGACAGAAACACCCGATGTCTTGAGAACCTCAATGGTATCCTTGACTTTTAAACCCATTTTTGACGCTAATTCTGATACCTTCATTGTCATTTCTTGCCTATGTTGCTGCGTAACTTTGCGTACTCGTTTAGCCTGCTGCCTGTTGTTGATTGGCTTCCAAAATCTGAATAACCTGTCGATCGCTTATCCTTCTTCCTTGAATTGTTGAGCGGTACAATTGTCCAATCTCTTTAAGGATGTCCACCTCTGTCTGGGTAAATGGTGGAGGATCTGGATAAATAGGCTTAGTTGCCAGTCCTTCTTTGAGCCTTAATGCTTCTACCTGTTTTCTTTGGAAAAATTCAGGAAACCTTTTGGCACAAGAGTCTTGGTAGGCTGGGATATATTTGTAGGCCAAAGTCCTGTACTTCAAAAGGGTTTTAGTGGTAACCCCAACCACCATTGCAACCTCTCTTAAGGAGTTATTGTTACTAACTTGCTTCAATAAACCCAGATCAATGTATTGCTTTGGTGGTTGAGGTAATTTAATTACTACATTTTCCTTCTGACTTCCCATCGCATTTTCCTTTGTCTCACTGAATCAATAGTAAGAAGTCAGGAACAGATGGGCTAGAGACATTGGTTGTAACTTTTGGACTCAAAATTCTTGACAAAAATCTTTTATAGTGCTAATCACTTCTGGATGCTTACTGATTACCACCGCTAATATTTGAGCTGTAGCTGATGGGTTCCTTCTGGTTTTAGCCTCCTTTCGGAAAGCCCAGCGCCTTGCTTCTAGTTCTGAAACGCCAAATACATTAGACAAGGTTTTGAAAGACCATTGATACTTGCCTAGAAGTTCAATTGGATTCATGATAAAAATAGCTCCTAGCTTAATAGGGGTCAGTGTTTCGACACGGGCGATCGCGGCTGGTGACAAGGGCGCGATCGTTTTGCGCTATTGACTGGTTAAATTATACAATACTTCGTATATATGCGAAAGTTGGAGCAATAATGGCTAAGCCAGAAACACTTGATGAGCTACGCCAATGGGTGCTTGAGCACAAAGATGATGGCAAAATAAAGGGGGAATTGCTTATCGCTGAGGGGCGAAATGAGTTGAGGGGTGGACTTGTACCACCAGCTCTCTATGATCTAGCTTTCCTAAAGTCTGTACCTTTCGGATATAACAAGTCTGATATTGCGATCGCTGGAGCTGACAGATGGCTTGCCAATGCCTTAACTGAAGCGGTGGAGGAAAAGTTCCTAACAATCAGCAATAGCAGCGATGCTACTACGGAATTTGGTTGTTACTTACCCACAGGGTTGTACAAAATGGTACAAACTCGCAAGACCCAACTGGGGTGGAGTAACTCCCAACTAATGACAGCAATCTTGTGTCACTTTGTTTTTGATCCTAGTATCGAAAAGATTTATCAGCGCTGGTTAACAGATACTTGCCAACGTTTGGACTGTACCCAAGAAGAGATAGAAAAAGCTGTCTGGGATAGAAGACAATACCAAGCACAAGTTAAGCGTCTAGAACTGAGTGAGAAAAAAGGTGAGCTAGTTAGCGAACCTAAAATCTCTACCTAATAGATAGCCAGATAATGAGAAGGTTGAGCGTAAATCACTCCACACGTTTGAGTTGTATTGGCTCACTATCGAGCATCATGGAGAAGTCAGCAGAGAGTATCTGCTGCTTAACCAAGACAACAATATTCTTTTGTGTTCCATTGATGTCGATTTGGGCTTCTAGCCTTCGTTTTGTTGGTAACTTCCAGAAGTTCTGCTCACTGGCGACTTCTTCACCATCAATCAACAACTTGTAGATTAGCCCTCGTAGTAAATGGTTATCTCCACGAACTTCAATGGTGTGAGTGCCAATTTTTGTGACTAGCTTATCGCGCAAGAAACCCATTCCACTCTCCCAAAACTTATAGTAGTTGGTTTCATTAAAAAAAACCTCGTCTTTTTGACGAAGGCAGGGGTGTGCAAGATTGAAAAATTTAGCTGTAGGCTATGCTATAGTTTCTCTTTGCTTCTGTACGATTTGGTATGCAGCAAACACTTTTGTTGATTTGAATAGTGCCCAAGCTGGAAAGGCTACTGCCACCACTACTACGGAAACTGGCAAAGCTACTATCGCTGCCACAGTAAAGACTAAAGCTAAGAAGATGGAAATTGTTTTTTGAAGGGCTGTTTTAATTAGTTCGTTCACTGGTAGGGAGCCGCCGGTTACTTCAGCTTCAACTGTGTCGAAATGTATTGCTTGAGTAGATAGACCACAATAAGAAAGTTTCATCGCTTGTTATCTCCGGCGTGTTGCTCATATATTTATAGTCTCAAAAAAAAAGAGGTATTTAATTGATTTAGAGCCTTCATTCACTGTGAGATATTGTTTCTAATCGTGTGAGGAGAACCTTACGTAGTAGGTGATAAAAGTCACCTTAGTTGACGCTGAGGGTTATAGTTTAGGATACGCAGCCAGCAGCACATCAGGGTCTACAAAAAAAATGCCCAAGAAGAAAAAGAAGAAGAAGGAATCAACACCACCACCAGCACAGAGTACAACAGTAGTTGCACTACAAAGAGCATCTAAGCCAGAGTCTAAAAAGACATCTGACCCTATTGAAGAGACACCAACTCTAAGCAAAGAAGACGCAGCACCACCGCCAGAGCAAACTCCAACATCCACTCCAGCAGAGGATACGCCAACTTTAAGCAAAGGTGACCCATTACAAAGCTCACCGAAGCCATCGACCAAAATTAAACAAGACAATACTGAACCGACAGCTTTCAAGCCAGAAACACCACCTGACACCCCTCCTCTTCAACAGGATGAACCCATAGCAGAAGGCACTCAAATTCTTGTCACAGCTCCGTGGGGCAAAGATGCTGTGGCTGTGGTTTCAGGCTGCTACTCTTCCCCCGAAGGACAATGGTGGGTATCCTACAAGCCCATAGAACCACCTCTGGAAGGCTGGACATGGGACAAAGGAGTAATGGTAGTCGAGCGGGTGCGATTACACTCCACCTTATGACGATTGAACTTCACCTGGAACTACCGTTTCTGTACGAAATCAACAGCAGCGGTAAATGTGACAAAGGAGGCGTAGCAGTCTGTACTTGGTGATTGATAAGCGTTAGTTATACCTTCTAAGCGCTGCGCCGGATTTTTCTGGGGATAAATAAAGCTTATCAATCTGTGCGTTAGCTCATACAGGAACAAGTTTATCAAATTGAACAAAAATACTGCTCAGCCAACGCTCTCCTAATGGCTCATTAACTTTTTTCACACAAACAATACCGTCTTCGTAATCCCTTAATGAATGAATCTCATCAGTCACCCAAACCAAATCACCTGGCTCAATAGATCTGCACTGAAATTTTGATGAAGTCGATTTTGAGAAAAGTACCTCAACCAAAGTAGTCGCTACCCGACCTGTGTATCGCAAGACTGTCCGACTATCTCGGTACAGCTTAACCAGTTCTTGACGAGATAATCTGGCAACCTCCCCATCTAAAATTTGTGAAGCCCCCACACCTTCATTATTGTCCTGAATGCCAGTACATCCCCGCTCCACACTGGTTTGAGCCTTCCTGGGTTTGGCTTTTTTGTCAAAAAATGCCAGTACTAGCTCACCTAGTGGGGATTTTGGCGTTTTTACAGCCGCTTTTTCTTTCGCTAATCTGGCATTTTCTGCTGCGATTTTTGCCAGCGTTTTTACGGCAAAACGTCGTAACTGCTCAATGGATTTTTTGCACTTTTGCAAAAAGACTTTACTGAATCCTTTGCCCAATTTCTCTTTGCCTATTGCGCTTATCCAGTCCATCAAACCGCTGATTGTCTCTGGTATCTCTGTTAGCCTTTTTTCTCGGATACCTTTGCGGATCATTTTTTCTACTTGCGCCAGCCTACTCCGCGATTCCTTTACCCTCGCTGCATTAGCTCGATTGTGCTTCCTGCCATCCTCATAACCTGCTACTGAAGCTAAAGCCACTGTGTTACCATAATGCGAACCTTCCCGAATGCGGTATTCCCCTGTGTAGGGATAATAGCCCAAGTTTTTTGTCGATTTTAGCCAGTCTCTCACCCGTTGCTCCAGATTGTGCTGATGCCCGCAATACTGCTTATATCCTGGAAGCGATCGCATATATGTGGCAGTTCTCTGCACCAGTTCTTCTCCATCTAAGTGCTGGAACACATAGGCTTCTTTTACTGCATCAAATACCAGATCATTGGTTTGAGCATCTCCTGTCCACCCTTGAGAGAGCCTGACGAGTAAATCATTGTGCCAATCTGCTGCACTGCCATTTCTGCCTTTGACAAACCCTCTGCTGCTCACCCCAAAATCATCATACGCTCCTCGCATCACTTGCCGAAAAGCCACCATATCCTGCCGCTGCGCATGATGTTTCAAATGCTTGACAAATAGGTTCAGATTACTGTGAAGTGGAGCCAAAGTCAGCGAGTCTAAAACATAACTGCCTGTGCCTGGTTGCAGCGGCAAGCGAATCCCGTTGTAATTTATGATTGTTTCTGGACTAAACCCTTTGCGGTTCGGGAATATTTCTAAATGCCCTTTGACAATGCGGAAACCTGCAAATGAAAGCACCACATATAACGCATGGGCTGCTAACCAGCTTGGTATAGGTTTTGGCAGTGGAATATACAGGTGAATACCTTCGCTAAAGCTGCTTTGTACCACTTCCACGCCTACTAAGCCCATATCCTCCAGAACACCCAACAGTCGGCGGTATTCTGCCTCGTCATTAGCCGGATGGTACAGTGACTCCCGATCAATATCTAAAATCAGAACCTGTGTCAGGATATTGAAGCGCATCCCCACAATCAGATTCTTATCGTAGTACAGTTCTTGCAGATTGCGCGGTGGGGTAGGGTGCTTATACCGGGTTTTCCAGGTAGCTCCCTGAAAGTTTTCTCGCACAATCACTTTGAAATAATTCTCGCCCAGAAACTTTAGCAGGGTATTAAACGCCTGATCATCCGTATGAGCAAAATGCTGGTGAGACTTGGCTTCCTCGGCTTTGGCAAACGTTTCTTTCCATAGTTGCTGAAAGCTACGACGACGGCGTTTTTGAGCCGCTTTGCCAGATGTACCGTCACTGGCGTCTTTTTGCTGCCTGATAAACATAATTCATCTCTACTTTCTTTGTACGAAGTAACGACAAAGCAGAGATACACTAGTCACAGGGTTCCTAGATTCTATGAGAGAAAAAAAGCGGTTTCCTTCTTGTTAAAGAGTGTGTTAGGCTTTTTTTGGTTAGAATAAAGGAGATATGGGAATCCCCATTCCCTTTCTATCAACTAGAATACGTGCTTCGAGCGCTATAGGGAATCCCCATTCCCTTCTTATCAACTAGAATGCGTGCTTTCAGTGGCCAAACTTTCCGCACTTTTCTAGTCAGTTGTGACGTTGGTGTAACCTGCTAAAGTCAACCTACGTCTTTAATTTGTAAATGAGTTGCAAACTCACCTGACACCAGTCTAAAGCATTTTTGCCTTTAGGCTGGTTTTGGGTTTAAGAGAAAGTTCTGCCTTTAGGCGGGGAGTTTGCCTCAAATCGCTCTACTTTTTTGACAAACTAGGCAAAGTTATCATTTGTATTACTTATCAAGTAAAACCCCAAAAAGGGTTGACTTTTGTCACATAGTCCGATATTACACTTGGTCACACGAGCCCTATATTTTCCTGCGATCAGCCTCCTTGGTCTTATCGTAAAGAACCATTGTTTAAATTTTCCTGGCGCATACTGTGCAATACAGTATAATGTGTAGTAACATAAGATGAACGAGCCAAGGAGCTTGGGAATCATCTTCCATGACCAATTATCGGTCACAAGGGCAAAAAAAAGACTTAGCTGTTAACGCAGCTAAGAAATGACTTAAAAAAAGGTAATTCAATTATGACACAGAGTAGGACTCTGGAGCTAGGCGATAGCCATAGCATCACATACCTAATTGGGAGAGCTGCCTATATAACCCAGCATTTTGTGAAGGTTGGGAGAAATGGTAGGATGTCGAAAATCAAGGCAGCATACTATGCTTTCGACTGGCACAAACAGGCGAGACGTTTTTACCAGGTAATGCAGGAAAAGTTTGGTAAGTTTCGGGTTGAATTAAGACCAGCTCAGCGAGTTTTGGATTGGCGGTGGGAAGTAAAGGTACAGGGAGACTTCTTGGTTGAAGAGATAGAAGCGATCGCAAGAGATTTAGATCACTTCTACCCTGACACAATGCCTGAGGAAGTCACAAAACAGGCAGAAAGACCAGTTAAAACTGTTGCCAACCATACACCTGGTAGTTCTGAATGGTGGCAAGAGAATTTTGACAAGCGATTTAGTAAGCAATCGAATAATACTGCTAATCCTTATAAACCTGGTGGTTGTTGGTGGTTAGACTTTGCCAACCAACCTAAACGCGATCGCAGGAAAATTGCATTATTTTGTTAGCTATAATGAATAACCTAAAAAATTTATATCCACAACTCAAAGCTTGGTTTCCTCCAGAAGCCCATAAATTACGGAAGCTCCCTGGTGGAGGTACTTGGTATTATGTACCCTGGCAGATAATGCGCGATAGGCTAGATGAAATCTATCCAGACTGGGAAATTGATTACACAGATCCTATTCAGAGAGGGGAACAAGTCATTGTCAAGTGCCATCTGACAATTGCTGGGGTTACTCGTGTTGGTTTTGGTAATTCCCATACGGAATTTGAAAATTGGGAAGATGAGAAGAAACAGCGCGGTACTCCTGAGGAAAGAGCAATCGCTTGCGCTTTCAAAAGAGCAATGGAACAGTTTGGTATATGTAGGTATTTGGACATCCAAACTGGGCAGGAAAAGCACACTGAGCAGGAGAAGGCACAGCTACGGGATTTTATCAAGTACATGGGAAGAACTGGAGTTTAGACTAAGACAAAATAGCCCAGTCTTCTTTTTGGGCTGAGAATTGAGTAAATTGAGGATGAATTTGGTTTAAGTCTTCTTATTTTTCGCTTTTAGTGAGGTACTTTTTCCTTTTTTTACCAGAGGATAACGAGTACGCTTGCGTCTTTTTTTTCCAGATTTCCATCCGGGAGATTTTCCACGGGTTTTGGGAGGAAGTGCCGGAGTTCCAATCTCAACTAAAAGTCCTAACATCGACTGCGCAACTCTTCCAGGTGTTAGATTCGACTGTGGTTTTTGCCAGGGCAGACGGTGTTCTTTTACAATATCTTTAGCCAACCATAATTGCCAAGTCATTAATGGCATTAAACTGCTCCACCTTTCACACTGGTGTGGTGTACCTAAAGCGGGTAATGTCCAATGTAATCTTTGTTTAATGAATCGATACCAATGGTCAACGGCAAAACGCCTCAGATATTTTGACCATATTTTTTCTATTGATGGCATGTTTTTACCAATAAAAACTAGCCACAATGGTTTTTGTAATAAACCTTTTT
Source organism: Caldora sp. SIO3E6 (assembly GCA_010672185.1). Classification (GTDB taxonomy): domain Bacteria; phylum Cyanobacteriota; class Cyanobacteriia; order Cyanobacteriales; family Coleofasciculaceae; genus Caldora. The sequence goes on from JAAHHL010000033.1 coordinate 33,579, forward strand.
TCTTGGGGTCAATCCGCTCAACTAAAATCAGGTTCATACCTATAGATGGAGAGTTACGAAAGTGTAATTGTGACCATCGTCTTACTTTTATTTCTCCTAATTTTGGGTCTTGTATCTGAACCGTTTCGCAAGCTGGCCACCAAGTTGACTGCTCGTTTAGCTTAAATTTAGCTCCATGCTTTCTTGGTCTCCCTCGACCACTATATTCTCCCGGCTCTGCCCATAAACAGCAATTTGAACGAATTCTAATTAAGCAATCTGCTTCAATATCTGCTGTTTGATTTGCCCATGAAGCATTACCATATTCGCTATCTAGTAAGGCCAGAACTGGTTTCTTGGCTTTTTTTGCTACTTGCCTTAATTGCCAAGCTGCCTTACTAATAGGTGTTTCAAAACTGGTTATTCTTTCATGCCTTAACGGTAGTGCCCAACTTCCTTTTTCTTCTGGTATCCAAGCTATCGTACTATAACTTTGTCCTATTGTCACTTTTCGGTGGGCTGATGGTTGATGATGATAACCACGCTCTTTGAGTGTTGGAGAATGGGGTCTTGGACTAGTAGTATGATCTATTCCTACTGTAATATATTCCTCCTCATCACCAGGTATTTGTTCGAGATATAACTCCATTAACTTGTTGGCATTTGGGCGACAATCCTGGAGACATTCATACACTGAATACCATTGGCGTCTAAACAAAGGAGAAAGAGCAAAATCTGCCAAGCAATGAGCATTTATTGTGGTTAAGACTGCATCGGATAGTTCAAAGGCTGCATCTTTAGCAAATCCTAGACAATTGTAGGCTTTAATTCTAAATTCAGTGAGTTGATTTATGCTAGTATTCATTTAAGGGAGTTACTGAAAATTTAGGCTTTTTGAATTTTCTCCCTTTTTACTTTTCAGTTTTTGTGAATATTTGTAACGGATAAGACTCTCTTCGAGTGACTCACTCCAGCCTCGATATACCCCAGGAGTCTTTCTTCTCCTTTCCTACAACTGGGAAAGATTAGGCGGCGCAGCGGAGGTCTTGTTGCGCTCCCTTACGATTTCTCTCCACCTTGTACGGTAAAGAGTGCTGGGGAGTGGGAGTGCTTCAACCCGCCCAATAAGCGTGCAACGGTTCCCACTGGCGAGCGCGTCAATCCACGATTAGCGCTCGCACGCACTCTTGGGACACCATTGACCGAATTGATTGATTTTTTATCTTGTGGACTGTCAGACTTTACAGCTTTGCACCGGTAACTAGTCTAAACTCCAGGAATCCTAGTAATCGCAGGGATAATCAAGACCCCGGTGCTTACAACTTAGCCTACCGCAATGGTTGGATTAAAGATGCTGAAGGCAATCCAGCCAAGAATAGCCATAAAAAATCTCAAGCCAGTAAGCCTAAGCCAGTTTCTAACTCTAACGTTGTCAGCTTGGTTTCAGGCTCCTACCCAGAACATAACCGATTAGTCAAAGCCATCCGTAAGATAACCGGTCATCAGCCTGATGCGATTGTTGCTTGGTGTCAGAGTAAAGGAGTAAAGCAACCGTCAGAACTTCCTCCAGAGAAAGCTTATCAACTGCTAACATCTCTGGTGGCAGGATGGTTGCAATCGGCTAAGGGTTTGACTGAATCTGGTGCTATCAAAACACTTCATGCCAAGATTGACCATCTGGTAGGTAATCAAGGTATTAATTATCTGGAAGCAGTTGCGATCGCTTTGGATGAACTACAACAATTGAGTCCTAAGGAGGTGAGGAATTGATTTTACCAGATAGGGATAATGATTGTGCCTAATCCCTCTGGTGCATCCGATGCGTCTAGTGCATCAATGTGGCTAGGTGAAGCATTTCATTGGGGGTTAGAATTGAACAATCTGAGTTCGTGTAACACAACTAACAATGAAATTGCGGAAATTACGTAGACGCATCACCAAGAATTCCGGAAGTTCAGAAACTCTTGACCCGGAGGATAGCTTATTATCGGTATTAGACTACGAGGCAATTGGTTGCCATCACCCTGAACTAAAGTTGTTGCTTGATAGTCTCTTGGATGAGGAGGAACTGACAGTGATAATTCGTCACAAATTAGAAGAGAATTTTGTGGTTGAGACAAGGTTCGATTATTGAGGAGGCAGGAGAATTTAGAATTTAGAATTTAGAATGAGTAAGTAATTATACATTCAAAGAAAAAATCTCACACTTCAACCGGTAGGGTAAGCGTGGGATTTTTTCGATAAGAAGAAAATTTTCCGGATGTATACTGTACAGCACAGTATAATGAATAGGAAGGGTTGGTGTTCACTACAGCCAACCCGATCAGGAACACTCCAGATTTAAGGAAAATTTTCATGTTACTCGCACAATTAACCGAATCCTTACAACAGCAGTTCAATCAATTGCAGGTTCAGATTGAGCAGCTACAAGAACAACAACGCTTGATTCAAGCTCAGTTACAGCGTGTTGGTTCAGTAGAGTCAAAGATGGAATCTGCCGCTGTCTTAGTGCAAGAGGCAATCGCAGAAATTAATGATGTATGTCCTGAGGAAAGGGATAACTACCAGCAAACCATCAATAGTTTGTTCACTGATGTTACTGCTCAACTCCCATCCAGTGATGATGATGATTTTGTAGACCCTGAAGAGTCTCTGACAGAAGGGGATTACTTTGATGGGGAGCAAAGCAATGGTAACGGCAATGGTCATCATGATGCTACTCAGTTTGATTTGATTGTAGAGGTTGAATCTCAAGAAGTAGATCAAGTTACCAGTGAAGCTGAGGAACTTTTGTATTCGCTCAAATGGCAGGAACTCTTGAGGATTGCTTCTGAACATGGAATCAACACCAAAGGACTGAAAAAAGATGCCCTCATTGATGCCTTGCTCCCTGTCCTTCAGGAAAATGGTGACCCGGTTACTGGATAAGTCATTAGTTATTTGTCATTAGTTATTTGTCCTTTGTCCTTTGTACTAATAGGTGGCTATCCCTCCTATTCCTTCTAGCGATGGGATTCCCGCCGCTTTCTTTGACCGATTATTGGTCACTGGTTCTGTTTTCTTGCTGTTTTGTACTGTAAAAAAAACTTCAATCCATGAGAAAACCAAGATTAGATAGAGATGCGCCGATCGCGGTTACACTATTTTCTGGTGGTGGGGGTATTGAGACAGGGTTAGTAGCAGCGGGAATTAGACCAGTAGTTAGTGTGGATTGTAACCCTACCGATAAAGGCTTTAGTCGGCAAATCCAATTCTGCCGCGATCGCAATTTTGAGCAATATGGGACTCAATCTTACCTGGCAACGGTACAAGAGGTAGCAGAAAGGGATTTTGTGGGTATCCCTCGCCAACCATTTATTTTACATGCCTCACCAGTTTGTAGTAGTTTTAGTAAGCTATCCTTACTCAATGGGAAGAGAGAGAGCGAAGAAGATATTAATGCTGCGATCGCTACAGCTAAAGCTATTGAAGTCTTAAGACCACAGTGGTTTACTTTGGAAAATGCTGTAGGATATAGACAATCTGAGAGTTACCAAATAATAGTTACAGCACTGAATCGTTGTAGTTATTATTTTGATAGTCAAGAAATTGACATGGTTAATTTTGGTGTTCCACAAAATCGTTCTAGGTTAATTTTAGTTGCTGGGTTGGGTAAATTAAGATCGATAATTCCATCTACAACAAGTATCAAAGGGTGGGGCAATTGTTTGGAGGGATTAATTCTTACCCAACCAGAACTTCTCTTACAACAGCAAGAGAAAGCTATTCTCTTGGCAAATTTGACAGGACATTTTAATACTGCAATTGTACAGAGGGTAGGGGTGTGTAAAAGAGGAAAAGATAAGGCTTCTCTTCGACGAGAATCGGAACCTTGTTGGGCTATAACTAAAGCAATGTTTAGGGATAGTAAGGGTTCTAGTAGGGGAGGGATTACTTATTGGGATAACCTTAGCAAAAAGGCTTACAAATTACCCATGAGAGCAGTTGCCAGGATAGGAGGATTCCCAGATTGGTATGATTTACCAGACAGGGAAGCGATCGCAGGGAGCATAATTGGTTTATCGGTTCCACCGCTGTTTGCCGGTCAATTGTTTTTCCATTTGTTATCAATTGCAGGAGGCAGTAGTTAGAAGAATAAAGCCGGATAGAGGATAATCCATACTCATTACTCATTATTATGAATACATCTCAGATTCAAGCTAATATAGAAGCCATCCTGGCTGATCCAGATAAAGTGAAGCTAAGTAAATATCTAGGATTGCCAGAAATTGTGCAGCAAGTACAACTGAAATCAGATATTGAACGAACTATAAGATTACATGAACCTAGAGCGGATGTAAAAGAGGTTCAGTTTTTAGAAGGTGACATAGTAGTAATTTGGGAACCAGCTACTACACAGCCAGTTATCAATCCCCCTGATGTATCTAATTTGACTATAGACTCAGCAATTGAAAGGTTGATTCAATGGTCAATTCAAGGAATTATTGGCATGAGTGGGACTGAAGTTGCATTGGAGAAGTTACTTAAGGAAAGATTAATTGCAGCTTTTGAGTCGGATAGTCGCATTAATCTGTTGAATTGTGTTATCCATCCCCAAGGAACAGGAGGGTTTGAGGTTTCTGTTGAGGTAGAACGGTTATCCCCAGCTCAATTGAAGTACGATAACATCAGTACCTATAGCGCATCATTCCTCTATGGTTGATCTCCCTGAATCTTCAGCAAATTACCCCGCCGCTGTACGCCAAATTGATTCGGGGGAGTTTGCTACTGGGGGAGATCCCACAAAACCACCAAATGAGCAGCTGCTTACCCTGGCAAACCGGACGGCATTTCTGAAGGCTCAAGTTGATGCTCTTGCGGCTGCGATTAAGGGATTGACTATTGGAGAGGAAGTCCAGGAGCACTCTGATACCCTTGATGCGATCGCTGGGTTAAACCTGATTGTTGATAAATTTATAGGGACGGATAGTGCTGGTGCGATCGCTTTAAAATCTGTTCCCACGATATCAGTAGCTATTCTACAGGATTTCAAGAGTTCCTTTGCTGGAGAGGGGAACACGACAGATTGGATCAAACGTGATTTAAATGATCAACAGGAGACTGGAACAAGTTTTTGTACTTTAAACCCTGATTCCACTTTCAGCTTGCCAGCGGGGAATTACCTGGTTATTGCTCGTGTACCGGGAACGATGGTAGATAAGCATCAGGCGCGGCTGGTTAATAACACTGATGGCATTAACTACAAAGGAAGCTCAACCCAGACACTAACCGCTGCTGCTGTATCGGGTCAGAGTATTACTACCGATAGCTGGGTGTTTGCAACGTTTGGGATTACAGCTGGGAAAACTTTCCAGATTGAGCATCGCATCTATGACACGATCATTGATCGGAGTTTGGGTGCTGAGGTTGGTTCCGGTTTGGGTGAGGTCTATACCCAGGTTGTTATCGTTAAGCTGGGATGAATGTTCGTATTTTTGTATTTCCGAAATTTCATTTGTGCCAATATCATCAGAGTAGTGACCATTGCGGTTTTTCCAATCTTGCACAGATACTGCTATCTTTTTCAAAATTGATTCTACTTCTAGAGAAGTTTCCGGAAGAGTTTTGGGTGGGTTGTGCGATTCAGGAGTTGGGGATGGTGGTGCAGTCAGAGCAGTTGGTTCAACCCACATTCAGCAGGTTGATGGAGAGATGAGATATTTTTAGAAAGAGTCTTCCCCCTGTCCTAATGAATCAAACTGCTGAGATTGACGTTCAAGACATTGACCATCTGGGGATTATCGCCGGTATTGTCGATGAAATTGGGATGGTCGAGATAATCAATGACCTGTTAGGAACACATCCTCAAGAACAAGTGAGTGCTGGTCATGTAGTTAAGGCTCTGATTCTCAATTGTCTGGGCTTCCTGAGTGCTCCATTGTACCTGTTTCACCAGTTTTTTGAGGGTAAAGCTACCGAACATCTGATTGGTCCGGGAGTAAAACCAGAACACATCAATGATAGCCGCATCGGTCGAGTTCTTGATAAACTCTGGTGTTACGGGTTAACAAGCGTATTTGTCACCATTGCGCTGGCAGCAGTAAAACGTTTTGGAGTCAGTAGCCAGAGCGTGCATCTTGATGGAAGCAGCTTTGGTGTTCATGGAAAATATCTCGATTCTTTGCAGAAGACCCCAGCAGGTGAGAGCCTAAACACAGAGCCATCCTTGCGTCAGGAGAACCCAGGCCAAGATAACCCAAAGTCGAAAGAGTCATCATCTCCGGTGCCGATAGAGATTACATATGGTTATTCGAGAGATCATCGACCCGACTTGAAACAGTATACCCTAACTCTGCTCACCAGTGGAGATGGGGATGTACCCTTGAGTTTGCGAGTAGGCAATGGCAACGATTCTGACCAAGCAGTGTTTACCGAAGTCATCGAGCAGTTCAAGCAACAGTGGATTGCCGCAGAGCCGAAAGTGTTTGTGGCAGACGCCGCTCTCTACAGTGAAGAAAACCTCAAAAGATTAGAAGACACCCCTTGGATTAGCCGGGTTCCTGGGACGATTACCGAAGTTCAACAGTTGATGCAGGCTCTACCAGCACAGATGTTCACTCCCAGTACCTGTAGTGGCTACATCATGTACGAAGTCTGTAGTATATATGCTGGGATGCCACAGCGCTGGTTGGTAGTCGAAAGCCAATCTCGCCAACAAGCTGACCTCAAACAACTCGACGAGCGAGTTGCTCAACAGCAGACCAAAAGCCTCAAGGCATTGGCTCAGTTAGAAGCTCATCCATTCGCCTGCTCCGCTGATGCCTTAGCTGCGGCCCAAGGGTTTGCCAAAAAGCTCAAGTATCATCTCCTCGTTGACATCAAAACCAAGACCAAGCCTCGCTATGCTCAACGGGGACGCCCTCGCAAAGGAGACTCTCCGAGCCACTACACTTATCATGTACAAGGAACTTTAGTCCTCAATGAGCAAGTGCTTGCTGCCCATCGCCGTCAAGCCGGAAGATTCATTTTAGCGACTAACTTACTTGATGACCAGAAGTTGTCTAATGATGCCATTCTACAAGAATACAAGAATCAGCAGTCTTGTGAACGAGGCTTTCGATTTCTCAAAGACCCCCTATTTTTCGCTTCCAGGGTTTTTGTCAAGTCACCTCAACGAGTAGCTGCCTTAGCTATGATTATGGGCTTATGTTTGCTTGTTTACAGCTTAGGCCAACGGCAGCTTCGACAAGCATTAGCCGATGCCCATGCCACGATTCCCAATCAACTAGGCAAGGAAACTGCCAAACCGACTCTGCGGTGGGTACTACAATGTTTTCAGTCGGTTCATTTGGTTTGGCTTGAAGGACTCAAATGGACGATTAAGCTCACAGACCAACAAAGGCATATTTTGCGCTTTCTCGGTTCAGCTTGCGAAAAATATTATTTCCTTTGCTGAGGAACCTGCTGAATGTGGGGTTCAAGATAATATGTAATAGTTCTATCAGGATCTGCTTTCAGGTTAATTCTGCGAGATAAATCTTTAAATCCTTTTTTCTTTATAACAACATCGATATCATTTCGCTTGGGAATATTAATACCAACATATCCATCATCATTAGTGAATCTAGGTTCAGGAGCACCATCGAAAATAAACTGGACTTCAGCTTTATTTATAGGATCATTGTCAATTTTCGATAATATAATGAACCTGACTTCATAATATTCAGTAGTTAAAGATGGTTTTTCTGGTGGCTTAAAAGGCAATTGTCCTAAATTTACAACTCCTATTATCGACAAACATAGTAGAAATAAAGTTAGAAATACTTTAGCTGATTGAGGTAAATTTGCCCAAAAAATATTCATGATTTTAGGTACTTTTTGTGGTATTCGAGAAGTAAATAATGCTGCTTGATTTTTCTTGTTATTTTATACTCTTAATATTTTTGTTCTGTATAGTGGGCATAAGACACTCTCGATTCTCAATTCTGGACTCACTCTCGTCTATTTATGTATGCTCGTTGAGTTAAAGTAAACTCAGTTATTACACCATCTGAAATTTCATCTGCACTTCTAATAGTGCTACTGAAATAAGTCTTACTATAAAGATCGATAGGTGTATCTAAAGATCTATAAACCTCACCTTCTACATCGAACTTACCTTCAGCAAAATGACCCTGATCTTGCAAATCTTGGAAATAACTAGCTGCTTCAGACTCAAGAGACTCAAGAAGCTTTTCATCTGATCCCCAAAAGTCAGATGGAATTACACTATTAGCTACTTTTTTTCTTATTTCTGCTAAAGTTAATTTTTGTGGATTTTTGTGTACTATGCTATAAATGTCTGCTACTTTTTTATATAGTTGTTCGCTACGCTCTTTAAGCGACAATATAAACTGAAAATCGCCATTGTGAATGGAATCTGCAATCGTATCTAAAAATATGTCAAAAGCCAAATCTTTGAAAAAGGCTGTAAAAGTCTTGTTAATTAACTTTATTTTTGTTTGGTAAATGTCATAGTTAGGAATAAAAGTACCCAACTCAAAAGTTCCTTTAACTGCTACTTTAGCAGATTTTTCTCCTTCATATTCAGTAATTTCTATGAGCCTAGCTTGAAGAGAACTATTTTTTAATGCGATATTTTCAAGCAACCCACCTCCATACCGGAATACATCCCAAGAGTCTCCTAGCTTGACTCTGTAATTAGGATACGAATATTGATAATCATCAGCCCAATTCCAGCTACGGTTTAGTTCCTTTGCTTGTTCAGTATTCGGAGTGACATTGATTAATTTTCTAGACCAAACACCTTTTTGTTTTTCACACAAAATAGAAGTGCTATCAAAGATACCTTTTTCGGCAAAATTGTAATTATAAGTTCGGTACACATTTTGATATTGCCCAACCAACTCGGAAGAAAGCAAGGTTTGGTCTAATAGAGTTTTTTCAATAAACTTAGAAGGCTCTGCACCTTCAATTTCTAAAATCAAAACTTCAGTTTGAAGTGTTCTCGTTTCATTCAAACTTGTATAATCCTTTTTATCACCCCATCTAGATTGGGTATGTTCAGTGATGGTAGATTTTATCAAATCTCCTTCTTTATAGTTAGTGTTTAAATTGTAAGAAAGCTCTTTCTCGTTTGGTTCAAGATAATATATAATGGTTCTATCGGGATCTACTTCAAGGTTAATTCTACGAGATAAATCTTTAAATCCTTTCCTCTTTATAACAACATCGATATCATTTCGCTTGGGAATATCAATACCAACATATCCATCATCATTAGTGAATCTAGGTTCAGGAGCACCATCGAAAATAAACTGGACTTCAGCTTTATTTATGGGTTCATTGTCAACTTTCGATAATATAATGAACCTGACTTCATAATATTCAGTAGTTGGAGATGCTTTTTCTGGTCGATTAACAGCAAATTGTCCTAAATCTAAAGCTCCTATTATTGATAAACCTAGTAGGAATAAAATCAAAAACATTTTGGCTGATTGCGGTAAATTTCTCCAAAAGTTCTTCATAACTTTGGGCACTTGTTTTTTCGTGTGTGATGCACCCCCTTGACTACACCTGAAGAGGCACACATTCCGGAAGAATAGGGGTGTTGGCTGCAATTGTAGCTATTTTTCCTCACTCCAGGACAGCCAAACTACTTTCGAGAACCAAATTTCTCCCGTAACGAGGCAGAAAATTCAGATTTCCAGCTTAGCGGAATTTCGCCAAGACAAAAATAGAGATGCCCAATCAACCTGGTGACTCCTCATACAATTTTCTCCCCTTAACCTCTGTCAACCAGCCATTGTCAGAGAGAGAATTTCGCAGTTCTTGCACTTGGTAGTTACCATCAAATTTTCCGTAACCACTCAAGAAGAAGTTGTCACCAAGCTGAACAAGACCATTCCCCTCTATGGTAAATTCTACCAACTGGCTTGATGCATTAGAGCGCCTCCAAAGCGATCGCGCTCCTAATCTGGCTTGTTCAAAGGTTTCATATACAACCGATCCTTTAACTGTATCCGTCGAAAACACAAAAGGATCTACAAGATTAGCCGTTCCCCCACCAGTACCATATTCTGCCTCAAAATTCTTATAAGTCCTGCTGTTAGACAGAGTAAATCTGAGTGATGGCCTATCCAAAATATTGCTCTTGTCAAAAACCCAAGCAGTGTTAGCATTATCCAGAAGTTCCCAACTCTGAAAGTAGATCCGTCCTTGGTTATCGAACCGGAAAACATGGTCAAAGTCTCTAGCTAAATCCATCAAGAACTCTAAATCTGACTTATCCTTCTGCTCCCAGTTGGTAAAATTAATGTTCTCATTGATACCACTAACAGATAAGCCGTGACTAGATGCGATCGCATTTACAACTCCCCCCAAACTAACATTACTGAATGTCCTAGTCTTCTTGGTCGAGAGTGCCATATTCAAGGGACGGTTGATGGCTTGCAGATTGATAACATCCGGTGGTGAGGATAACTCAACCCTATCCAAGTAAAACCTACCTGGGGATAACCTTCTATCAGGAGTGTGGTTCTCGTAAAATAATTCTACATCAAGGCTATCCCCAATCCCATTAAACATAGGGTCTTGTTGAAACTTCATTTCATCATCTCTGATTCTTACCGCCAGAGATGTAGCTGAATCTGTTAATCGTTGGGTGATACTTATATCAAGGACAAAGCTTCTAATAAAACCTGAAATGTCAAGGTTCTGGGTGTTGTAGATAATTGATAGATAGGGTCTGAGAGGCATTTAGAGAATTTAGAATTTAGAATTTAGAATTTTTTTCTGTATTCTGCATTCTTAGCTTGATACGTGGTACTCAACGAGCTTGACATTGACATCAGCAGCAATCGTTGTTGAGCCGTTGACTTTAGCATAGGCAATTTCCAGATTTTCAAACACATAACTACCCAATGATTTACTACCAATACTCAGCTCAAATACCCCAGCTTCCATATCATAGATGAATTGTAAACCAGATAACTGGCTATCAGGTGATGTGGCAGGTTCAGAGAAATCATCCCGATGAAATCTGGCTCTAATTTCTGCTGTTTTTAGTCCAAACCCTAACAGTTGAGTACGTGCCTTACCCCGAATCGGTTGTAACTGAGCTACCTGACGTTGTTGTCCAGTTTCAATACTGAGAATCTGAGATTCTCTGAATCCGAAAGTATTAGTTCCATCCGACAATGTTACAAGTATTGACAAAATGCGTTTGCCCTAATTCTAAATTCCAAACTCCAACCTACCGCGCCGTCCCGTCACCCGTTCAATTAAATCCAAAAACTGCTCATCCCTAGATTCCAAAGCATTAATTATTGCTTGAGGATCAGCGCTACTGTTAATGGTGATATTGGGCTTATATTCAATATTGACAATATCACTATTATTACTCCCAGAAGAAGCAGAAGTAAATTCTCTCCGGATATCCCCTGCAACTGAATGGGTTGCTCGAACAGGAAGATGTGCTGATTGTTTAATACCCTTGCTTATTGTGCCCATCATGCCCTGTCCCACCCTATCAATATCACTCAATGCCCCCCATTTAGCAGGAGAAGATGGCAGCAAACCACGGATACGAGTTACCATATCCTGGACA
>JAAHHL010000330.1 GCA_010672185.1 Caldora sp. SIO3E6
TTAGTTCGGAGTGAATTCAAAGCGGATTACCCACAGCAAAACAGTGGGTTCTATGTTGGGAAAGAACTTGTTTATAAACTCATCCTTTGACAACTCTGGATATCCTTCCAGTGCTACATCCGAAGCGGGCATATCCTTCAGAGCCTCTTGGTAAGGCTTGCACAGTAGCCGAAGGCTACCAATGCATTTCCCGCCATTTCGAGGGGAGCGGTCATAAGCTTCAAGGATTTCTTGTGTTTTGATGCGATCGCAGTGCTTGCACACGGGGGTAGTACAGGCTCCCTTCGAGCTCCAACCATCACTGCGAAAACCAGGCTTCTTCCCGCACAATGACTGACAGTGAAATCCTGTTGTCACCCAGTGGGCGACACCTCCCGCGACGCCTTGTCCGGATTGCCCACCAAGGGTTGCCAGCTCTAGTTCCTTATTTTTGAGTAGTTGTCTTTCCCAGGCATTGAGAATGGATTTTGCATACCTGGGAGACCAGTTCCGTCTAGTGACCGTCTTCATCAGAAGACGGTCTGCCGTTTGTCCAAAGCTAATAATCATTCTTCTGTCTCTAGTTCTATATGTGCCTTCCAGTCAAAAAACTTCTGGGCTGTTTTCTTGATCGCCTCAAATTCCAATGCCCCGAATAAGACCACTTCATACCTACAGCCACTAAGGGTTTCACCCTTCCGTTCCTCGATATCTGTTACTCCTGAAAAAACAAATCCTGCTTGTTTTTTCAGACCTTGGGCGTCTTTGAACTTGTCAAACCCAAAGGAGGCCGCTACAACTTGCCCGTCAACCCCCAATGCATAATAGATGCGCTCCACTCCCTTTATTACGCACCCCAACGGTATGGGAGTAATTTCTTGCTCTGCCCGCTGTTCAAAATATTTGGGAAACTTCTGCTGCAAATAACCGAGATCCTCTATCTGCCCCTCTTTTTTGAACTTCAATTCGCTTGGCAGACATTCGTGGGCTTTACGAGATGGAGCAACCCATAGTACTGCACGGCCATCTTTGATCGCAATTAATTGCCAGGGTCTCCGCCCTTGCAGGAAGAGTTTGCGGAGGGACTCCTGATTTCCCGTATAGGTGTACCAGTAGCCAACCTTTAGTTCTTCTCGTTGTGGTGAGCCTACATTTTCCCAAGCCTCATCCCACTCCTCATCTGTTACTAGAGGAGGGGTGATCACATGATCACATTTTGAGCCCGTGGATGCTGTAATCTCCTGAGCGGTGAGCTTTTCATCGCAATCATCCTTGATCACATTTTGATCACATTTTGTGATCACGTTTTGGACGACAGCAATCGACTCTTCTGTCCCTGCCTGGGTTCCGGAGGGATTGCTGTTGATCACGTTTTGATCACATTTTGTGATCACATTTTGCAATGTTACGACTTGCTGACAATCCGGAGAATTTGAAACGTGATCAGATGTGATCAAAATGTGATCACGTTGATCACATTCCGCAAACCCGTCTGCTACGGGCGCCTTGGGGTGTGAGGCAAAAGTTTTGTGATCAACGTGATCACAATCCAAAACCCTTCCTGTTGCAGGTGTTTCTGGATAATAAATGGGAGCTTTGTGATCAATGTGATCGCTTGCCCCCTCCCTTTTTGCTATCAAGTACTTTCCGTCAAAGTGTACTAAATCAGGCTTGGCCATTTCTATGGCCTTAAACATGTCTTTTACTTCGGCGGCTCTGAGAGTCCCCACCTTGCCATTGACTCGCCTCCATTTGTGAATCACGTCACTGCTGCAAATTTTTCCCTTCTCAATGCAAAAACCCAGGATTTTGAGGAGAAATTCGCTCATGCCCTCCTCTGGGGATGAGGTAAATAACACCTGTAGTTTCCGAAACTGCCCCAAATAGTAGTTGGCAAGCCAGATGGCTCTTTTCATCGTTGCCAAGGACATTTGGTTGAAATTGTCCTTTGGCTCAAATATCTCCTCTAGACAATGGAGAATTAACGCTATTCGGGGCATATTGCTACACATTTTTCCCAGGAAATATGCATAGGAGGGATTCGCCTCTAGGTAATGTCTCCACCCCGTCTTGTAAATTTCATATTGTCGATGCCAGACTTCTGCGGCATCTTTGTCCAAAGAGACCAGCCCACCAGGAATCCTTTCTTCAATTGAATTGTAGAGAGCAGAAAGTAGCCCACTTAAATCTGCCTTCACGTCTGACCATTGGCCAAAGTTTTCGGGAATTTCTGGGCAGGCAGGCAAAAAACGACTTTGCATACCATCACCATCGGTTTTCCCGCCAGAAAAAATTCTCTCAGCAACGCTTGGCTGCAATCCGCCGCTCAAGCATAAAGTTTGCCCCCTAAAGGAGTAGGATTCATCACTATTGACCTTGTCAACAGAGCCAAAGATTGGCCCACTCCAGGACTGTAGCAGAAACTGCTTAGCATTGCCTCTACCGCCCGACTTGTACTGGTTCAAGCCATCAAAAATTCCTGCTAGTTCGTCACGATTCCATAAAACTCCTTTGCCAGGAGCTTGCTCGGAAATCCTTAGCTTGATAGCTTCAATTGCGCCCTCGTTGACGAGGTATTTGCGGCATTTTCCGAGTTCTTGCTTGAACATCTTGGGGTCTTTTTCGGACCCCCTTAAATTGTCTTTTTCCTCTGAACTTTTCCCCCTCCATTCTTCTTCAAGAACTTCTAGCTCGTTTTTTCTTTCCCTGTAACGTTCAATTACCTTGTTTTGTATTTTGTGCAACGGATTTAACACGGCTCGATCCGCATCGGACTTCCCGCTGCTGGGGGGGGCTACCAACGCTGTCCAGATAATCGTATTCTCTATCCAATGGTCTTCCTCGGTCTTCCCCTCTTTCATCACCACGCCAGTCTTTGCACCTAGCAAGGAACCAACAGCAGGAAGGAGCCCTTGAATCAAAAATATTATGTCAATTTGAGATGCATCTGCTTTGGTTTTGAGTGCCGAAGCCAGTGGCTTGGGGAAAATTGATTCCCAAGGGTAATTTCGTAGCTGTTCCTGAGACGCATGGAGCTGATCCATGCCAGGGAGGCTGTGAAGTATTTCTTCTTGTTTCCCCTTTTCCCTTGAAAGGTTGCTGTAAATTTTTTTGAGCTCAGGGAGTCTCCAGCCAAACTCTTCAGAAATTGACTTGAGTTGAACATCCGCCTCTGATTCGTGCAATTCAAGGGCAGCCAATGTTTCTATGATTTTGAGTATTCTGTCGGTGACTTTCTGAGTGTTTGCTGGTGGTTTTGCTCCAATATTTGAGAGGATGTCATGTCTCGATAAATGGTAATCTTCTATCCAGTCAAATACGTCCGCCCCCTGCCCATTGGGCAGGTCTCCCCATACTGGAGATTCCGGAAAGGGCAATAACCACTTGCCCTCCGGGAATTTCTCCCCGATGCTAAGCATATGTTTTAAGCCTGGTTTGTCCCGATCGGGGACAAGAATGACTTGAGCCCCTAGTAAATCGTGGGAATCGGAGTCTCTCCACTTGCCTGAACCCCCAATATTTGTAGTTGCTGGCAAGCCCAACTCCCAGAGTTTGTCGGCGCACACTTCCCCCTCTACGAGGAAGATTGGCTGACCTTTGCTAATTGCTTCTATTACCTCCTTGTATCGATAGATGGGGATATCCTCTCGCTTTATATTGGCTACCCCTTTCTCCCAGTTCCCATTATTCCAGTGCTGCTGAAATATTCGCTTTCTCCCTTGCCCATCATCGACCCGGACAACCTGCACTAAAGGTTGTCCGTCTCTGCCAAAATAAACCCATTTTCTAGTCTGTTTTTTTCTGATTTTTTTGGCTGTTTTGATGGGAGCATAAAAAGAAGCTCCTTCCTTGTCCTTTTTTGTCGTGACAACCCATCCTTCTGCTGGTGGGTTGTCACGTTTGCACACAGATAATTCGCCTATTCTGTAGCACCAATCCGTCTTTCCACAGTGCGGACAAGGTTCTGCTTTGCTTGCAGGAACCAAACTTCTAGATGTGGTAGAATATAGAGAGTCATCCTTCATTAGTAACCTCCTTTATTCCTGCTTCTATGATGGAAATTAAGTTGATTTTATCAACCCCTAAAAAACTCAAGGAGCCATCGAATATTGTCTGGTAGACCAACTTCCCTTGATGACTCCGGATACCAGCAATTGGTTGGTTGTCAATATGGAGGATTGCCGGATAGTGTCCGCATCGCAAGCGGACACTGAAAGAACCTTGCTGCTCTATTACTTGCTTAAGACGATGGAACCTGGGCTTGAAAGAAGGAATTGAGTTGGAATGCTGAAAGGAAGTGTCAAAGCCAAGTTGTACTACCTTTGTTCTGGTAGGAAGTGAAGATTTGCGATCGCTCTCCCTTTGGGGGGCGATTCTGCGTAAATTTGCTGACATAATGTTGCGTGTTTGTTACTTCCACCCCTCTTATAGATGGGGTGGCTTTTCTTTTTTGTACCAGGGGGGGGTGAGTTTGTCGATCGCGTGAGTAGTACGCGCGATCTGTTTTTTCTCAAAAACACTGCCCAAAGGGGCATTCAGCTTGCACTGTTCACACGCTCTTCTGAATTTGGTTGTGAGCGGGAGGATTGTCTGATCGCCGGAGAATCTCCAGCACAATTCGCCTCATAAGATTACACTTACCTCTATCTGTCAAGCATTCTAGGAGCTCCAGTAGTTCGGATGGCATGTCGTATTTACGGAGAGCCGTCATACATTCTATTCCCGACGTCCTTTCGTATTGCTCCCCCGCAAGACAAGAGAGGAGGTGATACAGCTGCCACTCTTTCAGGTCTTTAAGCTGCTGGTCAATATCATTCTCGCTTTCAGTGACTTCAAGACCAGACTGGTAGTGGACTAGGTCGCACCTGCCCCGGACTGTTTCTGTCAGTTGGTTGAGTTTTTTCAGCCTGATGGCACGGACTGCCCAAACAGCGGCAAGATATCCCTCATAGAATCCAAAGGCAAAATCACCAGATGAGCCTTCCGGTATCCACGAAAGAGCTAACCTTGCGTAGTTAGCTTCGTCATTAAGTTTCATCATCATAGTTTTAGCTCCAGTCCTAGTTGTTCTGAGTGCCCAGCCTCTAGGTAGCTGACAAACATCTTGGCTTGTTCTATGTGCCAATCTTCATCATCGTACAGATAGGCATCCAAAATATCGGAAACCAGTGTGTGGGCTCCCTGGTTCGGGCTAACAACGCTCACGCATAAGATGCCGCCGTTCGGCACACAGAGAAGTATGTCGTAGCCTTGGTAGGACTCTACTAAAACATCATCAGTCCGAATCTCTCCTGCCGTAATAGGGTGTACATGTCGCCACCAGCTTGGATTTACTGGTATTTCTATTTGCATATTCATCTATTGTTACCCCTGCCTGCCGATCACTTCTTGTATTGCTTGAATTGCCGCATTGAGTTTTTGATGTGCAGATAGATTGTCCACTGCATCAAGAAATGTCTCCGGGACGGAGCAGTCTGGCAACACCGCTGCGCAGTCGCAAAGAGAGGGAGCAGCGGTGTTGCCTGTTGCTTGGTACGAGATCACTCGTACCAAGTCTAGTAGCTGTTCTTCACTAAGTTTCTCCCAGTCACAAGTGATTCGTCTTTAACATCCGCAGAAAAGGCTTGAATATCGTTGGCCATTTTGTTTTCACGGGAATTCATTTTCATCTCCGATTCTGTTACCTAGATGTTTGCTGTCTTTCAATCAATGCTTGCCTCACGCAGTATCCGATCAAGTTTTGCCTTAGCGGCCTTGTACCCCTTGGAGCCCCCTTTCTTGGTTCCCCAAACCTTGAGAATGACTTCATCCTTGGACATACCCGATCGCCTGAACGAAACAACAAACCCTCTCTCCTCCGAGCTGATCTGCGAGTAAAAAGGGTCAAAGGGATCAGCAGGTTCAGCAGGTTCACGGTCACCCACCTTGTTGTCCCACAGTGCGTTCAGCTCTTGAGTACTCCTAGGTTCAGAAGGGTTCACTGAATGTTCAGCCTGACCAAAGCCTCCAAGGCTCAGTAGAAAGTCTTCAGTTAGCCACTCAGGGATTTTGCCATGGATGACTGTGCCATCAAGGAATGTAGCTTGGAACTTTCCTGTAGGCTTCATTTCTTCTAGGCCATTTTCTGCGTTGACGACAGGCTCCCCAACGCTCTCGACTCGTATGGTGCCATCAAGAAAAGCTTTTATGGCACCCTTGCCACCGGGCAAGAATCTAGCCGTTTCCCCATGAGCAACAAAGATGGGGTAAGCTTCAAACTTCATTGATTCCCGCAGAGTGGAACCGACAACCAACCCTAGTTTCTCCTCTCCTATTGCTTCACCATAGGAGCCATACTCGTCCCAAATAGTGGTCTGATTAGTGTGCTCAGAGTTTTGAATGCCCTGATAGAAGCGCATCCATTGGTTGGCAATCGCAACGTTGTCCCTGACTCCAGTTCGCTTTAAGCCGACAGTGTCAAAAACGGACGGATAGGTATTTCCTTTTTCTCTGTGAGGGGTAACAGCGACTACGGAGTGGTCAGGAATGATTATCAACCGAATTAGCGCCAGCTTTCTGGCTAGGGTTGTTTTGCCAGTCCTCTGCACGCCCACTATCCTAACTGGGTGAGATTTAATTAGTTTATACAGCCCTTTGCACTCTGCCCGGAGTGCCTCTATCAATTCCTCAGGAGACTTTGGTAGGCCACCGACAATCTTGTCGGAAGGTTGAGTTATATCGTCAATGGTTCCCGGAGTGCCATGCGGTAGTGTTGGGGGGGCTTCAATGGATTGTTCGACAAGCCCTTGCTCTAGCATTGCCTGCTGGCGTGCTTGTTCCTGGAAGAGTGCTATCTCTTGAGGAGATAACACAGACAGCTGCTTCGCCCTAGCAGCACGATCGGCCCCAAACTGCCACAGCTCCCAGTCAAGGTTGGCGGCATATTCTACCTTACGGGCTTGGTTAATCGCATTGATTTTACCAAGCAACCAACTTTGTTTAACTTCCTGGCGGTATTGAGGCATGAACTCCAGCAGTTTTCTGGCTCTGGCTTGATTCAGCAGGTAAGCGAGTCCAAGCGCTGAGGTACTGATAAAGCCCCAAAGCGGTTTGTAGGGGTTGGTGGGTTTGATGATTCTAAGGGCTTTGGCTTTCTTGGGAATCTGGCTTTTGGGGTTGGAAGCTGGTGCGTTAACCAGTTTTTCAAATTCATGGACTGGCATAATGTAGCGCTTGTCTGAAGTGCAGAACTGCGGGTCATTAGATGGCTTAAAGCAATACTCAAT
>JAAHHL010000331.1 GCA_010672185.1 Caldora sp. SIO3E6
TGGAGGGAAATATCCGGGGTAATTAGATCAAAGCCCAAAGTCAGGAAGGCAAATTGGCGGGAAAATTTAATACAGCTTTGGATAATACTCGGATGAAGTTCGTCAGTAGAGTCTACCAAGTCTGCACCGGTAAAGGCAGTGATTTTCTCTTGTAAGTAGAAGATTTCTCCTGCTGGCAAGACTGTTTCCAGGGTATACCCTGCCTTATGCAACAGTCGGCGACTCGTGCGATCGAAGACTAATTGATGAATAGTGCTATGGTATTCGTAGCGATCGCCTCTTCCCGGTTCTTGATTGCGTAAATGGAATAGCTGCAAAATTGTGTGTTTTCCATCCCCAATCACATTAGCAGGACGTCGTTCGACACAACCGGCATACTGATGATTGATCATCAAGATGCGATAGTTATGTCCGTAAATATGGGATTCAAGCTTAATCAAATCTCCGTCTGCTTCCAGTACACTAGCAGCTTGTTTGAGTTGTTCTACCGTCTGCAAATTAGTAAAAACGTTGCGGCTTAGAGAACCGGCATCGGGTTTAGCTACCAGGGGGAACTTGAGGCTATCAAAAGGGATATCAGCCAGGGTTTTAAAGGTTCCATAGGACAATGGTACAGTTAGTCCCGATTGCTCCATCAATTCCAATTTGCGAGATTTGGACTGGTTATATTCCTGATCTGAGTTCATCCTGTATAAATTGCCGGGATAGGTTCTGTAGATAAAGCCTTTGCCCTCTCGTTCAGCTTCAAAGATTTTTTCTCTAAGATCAATAACTTGAAAGCGAAATCCCCGTCGCATCCCTTCTTGTATGATAATCCACACCGGCTTGGGCAAGTGATGGTAGTCAATGCCTTCAGTATCAGTATCATCGGTGCGAATGGGTAGGGGATCGATGCCGATCGCATCTTCAACTGTAGCAGCTTCAGCGATCGCCCATGCCTCTTTGGTCGCTTCTCGCAAGTTGGTTTTAATAGGAGTTTGATGCAGTATTTGGGCTAAGGCTACGGAATTTTCTACCAAGAGTCGTGCATCCCGATTCACGGTAATCTGATTTTTTCCCAAAGCTTGAATAAAACCCATATTGGTATCCATCCGTGGGAACCAAGCTACTTGATTCTGGGGGGGATTGATACAGCCCAATTGGCTAAAATCATAACAAGTCTGAGGGCTACAATAGCTACCTGTCGTAGCATCCCCCAACAGCAGTAGACCAAAGACCTTATTATAAAGCGGGAATTGTCTCGTTACCGGGTCAATCTTGGCATGACGGGTTCCTTGCAACCGTTCAATTAATTTTTGGCATTGGGAAGAGCGCATCCCGGAGATAATAGGAGTTCCGACAATGAGGATATCTGCTGCTTGAATCGACTCAAAAAATTGAGGAAATTCGTCTCCTGGACCCTCATCCCATGTTGTTCCTGGTAAAATCTGAAAATCGACGATGCGTAATTGGTCTGTTTGGCAACCTTTTTGGCGGTACAAGGCAGCAACAATATGCCATAGGGCTTCAGTATTGCTAATTTCTGGAGATTTCTTCAGGGTACAATTGATAAACAGAACTTTAATATTGTTTCTCATTGAGAAGGTCGAATTTAGAATTTAGAATTTAGAATTTAGGATTTAAGATTATAGCAGTCGCCTTGGCGGTTAAGACATTCTCAGGTAAGGCAAGTTAACAAGGGGCTTAAGCCCCTTGTCCTAATCGCCTTGGCGGTTGCTATAATACCAGAAAGAGAATTGCTATAAAAAAAGCAAAGACCCCAGCAAGTCTGACTGGGGAACTAAACTACTAGGTAGAGAGTAAATGTAACCACATCATGGTTTCTCCCCACCACTGTGCTCGATAATTAAGACTAAGAACAGGGATCGAAAGGGTCCTCCTCCTGCGGTGGACTCGGCGGTTCCTCCGGAGGAGGTGTCGGTGGAAACATTTCCCTCCTCCGCCGATGCTTCCTAAACTGCTGCCGAAATTTCTTGAAACCCTTGCCTCGACGACCTCCCCCAGCTATGTCTAATTCAGACAAAGAGAGTTTAGTTAGGGGCGAGAGTTCGCTATCGAGTTCTTGTTGTTGGCTTTTTAATATTCGCGCCAAATACTTAGGCGCGGTTAGGAGTTCACCTTGGAGAGTAGAATTGGGTAAACTCTTTTCTTGCTCATCCATTTTTTTTTATGTACTGAATATTTTGTGTCCTTCAGTATATCTTGTTTTTTTTCTCCGATAGCTTGCTTCACTGACTCTTCACACTTCTCTTGCTCTTCTTCACACTTCTTAACACTTTTCTCCTCAAACCAACTGAAACAAAGTTGGGAGATAATTGCCCCCTAAATCCTCCAATTCTGGGGGACTTTGAACTCCGATTCCTCTCTCAAAATTGGGGACAAGAAATTCTTGTTCCCCCCAGAATTGGGGGGCTAGGGGGGCAAAGACCAGATACTTTACCTCTCAAACCAACTGAAACAAAGTTGGGAGATAATTGCCCCCTAAATCCCCCAATTCTGGGGGACTTTGAACTCCGATTCCTCTCTCAAAATTAGGGACAAGAAATTCTTGTTCCCCCCAGAATTGGGGGGCTAGGGGGGCAAAGACCAGATACTTTACCTCTCAAGCTAACTGAAACAAAGTTGGGAGATAATTGCCCCCTAAATCTCCCAATTCTGGGGGACTTTGAACTCCATTACTCTCTCAAAATTGGGGACAAGAAATTCTTGTTCCCCTCAGAATTGGGGGGCTAGGGGGGCAAAGACCAGATACTTTACCTCTCAAGCTAACTGAAACAAAGTTGGGAGATAATTGCCCCCTAAATCCCCCAATTCTGGGGGACTTGGAACTTCATTACTCTCTCAAAATTGGGGGACTTTAAATCCGGGTTCCCCCAGAATTGGGGGCTGGGGGGCTTGAAAAACATTGATCCTAGTGAAACCGTGGGAAAGGTACTAAGCCTGCCGCCACTTGGTCTAATTCTTCATCTGAGAGCTTAGGTAGAGTGATTGTTGTAGGGTTAACAACGGATTTGTGTTGTTTTTTGGATAGTAAGTTTTTCTGATTAGTTTTCTTTTCCATTACCTTTGTCTTAGTCTGATTTAAATTGCTCACTAGAGCTTTGACAAAGCTACCATGTTCAGGTTAGGAATAAGTATTAATTCTTATTTATCTAATGAGTGCGATCGCCTTCATTCGGTTTTCATTAGTATTTTGTCTGGTCGGTGGTGCGTTACAGCGCAACAGGTTCTAACCTCTCATCACAATTGGTACAGTGCAGTGCGCCTAACGCACCCTACAAGATCCGCGATCGCACTGGGGTTAAAACTGAACTGCATCGCCTTTCATGCCCACCGCTAATTCTTTATATAGTAATAATTATCACCCTCATAAGTTACATGCGATGCTCCCGCTGCTATCGTACTCATTTCTTCACAGGAGAGTTTAGTGAGTTTGTTACCTGTAATGCTGGGAGAGTTTGATGCTGGGAGAGTTATGAAGTTGCCGCCTATAGAGGAAGTTGGTAACTCTCTATCTTTTTTATTCCTCTTCATTTTTTTGTCCTTTTCTATGTTAGTTTGCTAAAAAATTTTCATGGCAGCATCAAATGCCATTTGATACACTGTCAAATCTTTATGACTTTTAATAAATTCTTTTCCCATCTCCTCCACTCCTCCGCACCTCCGCTCCCCATCTCCCATCAGGGAAACACCAAAACCCTATCCTTCCGCACTAATCAACCTCCCATAGACTCCTCCTTCCTCCCACAACTCCTGATGAGTTCCCTGCTGCACTACCTCACCTTCATCCAGCACAATAATCTGATCACAATCGATAATCGTACTCAAGCGGTGGGCTACTAGGATACAACTACAATGGCGCGATCGCAGATTTTCGACAATAATTTGTTCAGTCTGAGCATCCAAAGCCGAAGTTGCTTCATCCATCACCAAAATTGCTGGATTCTTCACTAAAGCGCGGGCAATTTCCAACCGTTGTCTTTGTCCCCCACTTAAATTAACCCCACCTTCAAGTAACTCCCCATCATATCCTCCGGGAATTGCCATAATAGTCCGGTGAATAGCGGCATCTTTACAGGCTTTAGTTAACTCTTCTTCTGATATTGTTCCATCCCATAAAGTCAAATTATCCCGCACTGTACCCCCAAAGAGAAAGATATCTTGCTCTACCAGAGATAGGGAATTTGCTAACACCTGACGGGGTATTTCCTTTCTAGGAATTCCATCTAAGAGAATTTCCCCCTCCCAAGGTTGATAAAGTCCACAAATAAGTTTGGCTAGGGTCGATTTTCCGGAGCCACTGGCACCAACTAAAGCTACCCGTTGCCCTGGTTTTAATGAAAAACTAAAGTCTTCAATCAAAGGTGGTTCTACCTGGGAGTAACCAAAAGTGATATTCCGTAACTCTACATAACCCTCCAAACTGTCAATTCTCCCATCTCCCCATCTCCCCAGCTCCCCATCTCCTCTGCTCCTCCGCTCCTCTGCTCCTCTGCTCCTCTGCTCCTCCGCTCCTCCGCTCCCCATCTCCAATTCGGGATCGAGGGAATTTCCTAGCACATCATCTAAACGATTCAAATCTCCTTCTAATTCCTGGAGAGTACTACCAAAATTGACTAAAGTATTAACCGGTTCCTGAAAACTGGACATTAAGCTTTGAAATGCCACTAACATGCCAATACTGAGGTTGCCTTCCATTACCTGCAAACCACCAACGATGAGGATTAACATTGAGGTTAAGGAAGTGAGCAAGATGGGCAAAACCCCTAACAACTGATTAGTGACGGACAACTCTTGCTGTGCGATCGCAGCTTTGGCATAATATCCAGACCAACGGGAAAAGAAGTCTGACTCTAAGGCTGATGCTTTCAAGGTTTCGATGGTTTGCAGTGCGGCAATGCCAACTCCCGCAACTTTCCCCTCTTCTTGTACTAAACGCAGATTAGCATCAACTCGCCGCCTAGCTACCCACTGCAAAGCTAAGCCATTAATTGTGGCAAAACCAACCCCAATTAAGGTCAGCAATCCATCATAAGCAAACATCACTACAGCATAGAACAAGAGCATTACTGTATCAATAACCGTAGTTGCCAATTCTCCCGAAAGTATCTGAGCCACTTGATTATTGAGACTGACACGATTACTAATTTCTCCTGCATATCTTTGGGTATAAAATGGGACAGGCAATCTAAGAATATGCCACAAGAAACCAGCAGACATTTCTACAGCTAGCTTAATTCCTAACTTACGCAAATACCGTAGCTGCAACAGAGTCAAAATTCCCCTAAATACCGTAGTCAACATCATCCCTAAAATCAGGGGACGTATCCAGGCAGTACGATTTTCGACTAGCACCTGATCCACAAATATTTGGCTGAATACCGGAATCGCCAATCCCGGCAAGACTAAGAGAAATCCCGCTAAAATACAGTAGAGAATTGCCCCAAATGAACCCCGCAAGCGGTCAATTAATGCTAAAATAACATTAGGTTTGCGCCCTCCCTCTTCAAATTCTGGTCCTGGTTCCATCAGTAAGACCACCCCAGTAAACCCCTGATCAAATTCCTCCCAAGAAACCTTCCGGGGTCCAGTCGCAGGATCGTTAAGGAATACCCAATGTTTACTCAGTCCTTCTACTACCAAGAAATGATTGAATTCCCAAAAAACGATGTAGGGTGGCAAGAGTTCTTTGAGTGGTTCTAGGTCTTCTACTTTAAAGCCATCGGCTTGCATTCCATAGCGTCTAGCGGCAAGAATCAGATGAGAAGCCTTGCTCCCATCACGGGATACTCCACAGGCAATACGGAGTTCAGCTAAGGGGACAATGCGGTCATAGTAGCCCAAAATAATCGCTAAAGCAGCTGCACCGCATTCAACTGCCTCCATCTGTAAGACTGTGGGAGTTTTGACGCGCATGGAATGGGGAATGGGGAATGGAGAATTGAGAATTGAGAATTGAGAATTGAGAATTGAGAATTGAGAATTGAGAATTGAGAATTGAGAAGGTCGAATATAGATTTTTTTGACTCAAGGATATTTCCATATATAGCGTCTTTTTTAGCCCCAAACACTATATATGGGAGTTGACAAAATGCACCACCTTTTAACTTGTCACCATTGGGAATTGGGAATTGGGAAGCGATCGCCAATCATACCAAATCCGATTTTTATAGCAGGTGAACAATAATTCAGAGTTCCCCAGAATTGGTAGATTTAGGGGGCAAACTAACCCACCAGAAAGATGATCTATCGGTAAGGAGTATCGTTATACTGGATGGACATGGTACATTAGCAGCAAGCCCTAAGTTAATGATCGACCTTCCCTGTCGCCTGTTGCTACTAGGAGAACATATTATTCGGAGCTGTAAGCTATGGTGAGCCAGACTGAAAACCAAACCCGCCGAACTGTTCAATCGGAAGTTACTCGTCTGCGGGAAGATTTGCGTCTGAGAGACCAGCTGGTACAGCAATTATCTCAGGAATTGTTCCGCCTGGTCAAAGGTAATGCCAACTTTATGCCTCAGCCGGAGGTATCGGAACGCCACCAAGCAAGTATGCGCTCCTTACGAGAGCAATTGCAAGAAGTCGAGCAGCAGGTACAGTTTTACCAAGAGCAGATCAAAGTCAGGGATGAAGAAATATATCAGTTGCGGCAGTCGGTACAGGAGTTAAATGACCGTTCACGAATGCTAGAGCAGGTGGTACAGGAGTTGCCCCAGATATATCGGCAGAAGTTTTCAGAGCGAATGATACCAGTAAGGGAAAAGGTGGCGATGTTGCAGAGGGAAAACCGGCAGCTGCATACGGAGTTACAAAGCGTAAGTTATCGGCTAGCAGTAAGAAACAGAAATATCACCAGGATTGATTTACCGAGTTTTTCTCCCATGGGTGGTGGCCCAATTCCCACGTTTGGGAGTCTTGATGGTCTGGCTGAAAGATTTGGTGTTTAAAGATATGAGGCGCTTGCTGACTTCTTTTTAGGTAAGGAAAACTCTTGTTCCTCCTGCCTCCGAAAATAGACGCACCGGACGCGGGGACGCGGGGACGCGGAGACAGCAAGATTTTCATTCTACTCCTGCGGAGAACCCTGCGCGAATGTTGTGAGGTGAGAGTTCATGGAAGTCTGACTTATTTTTAAGCAAGGAAAACTCTTGTTCCTCCTGCCTCCTGCCTCCTGCCTCCTGCCTCCTGCCTCCTGCCTTCTGCCTCCTGCCTCCTGCCTCCTGCCTCCTGCCTCCTGTCT
>JAAHHL010000332.1 GCA_010672185.1 Caldora sp. SIO3E6
GTTCCTGGCTCGGTATTTTGGGGAAAATTGGTGATAACTATAATATGATGTTATGCTATTCACAGGTTTACCATGAATTTAAGACGACAGCAAAGACTGTCAACCACCATACTCCTAGCAATTCCATCGAGCCTGATAAGTGGCAACATCTTGCGATTAGCAATGATGGCACCACAGCCAAAATCTACATTAACGGGGAACTCAAAGAGGATACTCCTGTAGGACATCCATTAGTAGTAAATAAAAACCAGTTCAGAATTGGTGGTGACCTTGAGGGACAAAACAGGTACTGGTTTAAAGGGCATTTAACAGAAATTCGCCTGTGGAATAAAGTCCGTACTGAGACAGAAATCAAAGACAATCTGTTCAATCGTCTCAAGGGAGATGAAGACGGATTAGCGGGATATTGGCCTCTCAACAATGTGGTTAATAACGTAGCCAGTGACGAAACCGACAACGAAAACCACGGCAAGGTTTTTGGGGCAATTGATGATGAACAATTCCCTCTCATTACTACAGGAAAAAGCATCAATGACCGCCAATATGTCTTAAGGTTTGATGGTAGCGGCGATTATGTCCAAGTTGACGAGCCTCCTAGTCCCACTGATACTATTACTGTTTCCTGTTGGGCAAAAAGTAAGACCCCCAAGTGGAATGGAAATCGCCAGTTAGTCTCTAAGCAGGATGTTTTCGAGCTGGGCTTCAAAACGAATAGTACAAATTTAGAATTTTGTATTTATGTAGGAAATTATGAGCGTTCTACGGAAATAGAGTTAACCAGTGTAGACATCACCAAATGGCATCATTATGCCGGAACCTTTGATGGCAAAATCCTCCGTCTCTATGTTGATGGTACAGAAGTCAACAATACCGTTTATAGTGGCACTCTTGCTCAAAATGCTAAGCCGATGTATATCGGCAGTAGCTATTACTATAATAAGACTTATCGAGCTTATTATAAAAGTTACTTTTGCGGTAAAATAGCCGAGGTGCAGGTTTGGGATCAAGCCCTAACTCTTGACGAAATTCAAAAGACCATGACCCACAAATTGAGCGGTTATGAAGAGGATTTAATGGGATATTGGCCTCTGGATAAAGGTTATGGCAATATAGCTACGGATGAAACCCTCCGTGATGCTCATGGGGTAATTTTTGATGCTGTTTGGGATGAGCAGTTACCCATTGGCCTGAAACCCCCAGTTGTCGAAGTTGACTTGAGTACATGGACAGCAGAGAATTACGATAACCCTTCTGAAGCAAAGGCATATACGAAACCGAACCCTGCCGAGTGGGATGTCGCAGCTGACGGTAAATCAGTCACTCAAACCCAGGATGCTTTACAAGGCTACTTCTTCAGTGACTTTACCACTAAAGGTCACACCATATTAGCCAAGCTGACTGTTACCACTGGTGGCAAAAACTATATTGGTTTCGCTTTGAACTTTAACCCTGGAGATACGACCAGTTCTAGTGCGGATTTTATCCTCCTTAACTGGAATGCCCGTGATTCATACACACTAAAGTTATCCAGTGTTAAAGGTAAAAAACGCTTTATTGATTATACCAAGCTGCCAGATGCTGTTCCTGGAGAGAAAGCCGCAACCTTGAGTTCCACTAAGTGGGTAGCTAGTAAAACCTATCAGTTTAAGTTTGAACGCAAGAACAGCAAGTTGCAAATCTGGATTGATGGTAGCTTGGAATTTGACCTTGATGACACCTTTCCAGACGGACGTTTTGCCTGTTTCGCTGCCGGACAAAGGAATGTCGTCTTCAGCGATATTCAAGCGGATATTTAAGTGGTAAGTTAATGGTTATCTGTATTTTTAATACTTGGGATAACCTACGCCTACATGCATATCAGGGGGATTGAGTTATGGTTTTTTCTAAAAAAAACCTTCGTACTCATCTCCCTGTTTCCTGTTTCCGATTTCTTTTTTAAGGCATAAATCAATGACTACAACAGTTTCTTGGACCAAACTAACCCAGAGCAAATTCCAGCCAACAGACCTACAAAGTAACGACTACTTCGGCTTTTATGTTGCTCTGAGTGGTGAAGTAGCGATTGTGGGTGCCCCCTGGCAGGATGCCCCCAATGCACCGGATGCGGGGGCAGCCTATATCTTGGAGTTACAAGGGGATACCTGGGTAGAAAAACAGAAACTCCAACCCTCTGACTTAAAAAGGAGTGATATTTTTGGCAGATCTGTAGCTATCAGTGGCGAATTGGCTGTTGTTGGTGCTCTTCAACAGGATGCTGCTAAAGAATTTGATGCAGGAGCCGCCTACATTTTTGAGTTCGATGGCAATACTTGGATAGAAAAACAAAAACTCCAACCTGCTGGTCTACAACGGGATGATCGCTTCGGTGATATGGTAGCGATTAGTGGGAACAAAGTTTTTGTTGGAACAGGCAATGCCAATGCAGCGGATAAAACCCACGTAGGGGCAGTCTACATCTTTGAGTTCGATGGCAATACTTGGGTAGAAAAACAAAAACTTCAACCCTCTGATCTACAACAGGATGACCGATTAGGCTGGCCTGTGGTCGTCAGTGGCACTACAATGCTGGTTGGGGGAGAATGGGCAGATGCACCAGATAAACCGAACGCAGGGATAGTCTACATCTTTGAGTTGCAAGGGGATACCTGGGTAGAAAAACAAAAACTCCAACCCTCTGATCTACAACGGGATGATCGCTTCGGTGTTTCCGCAGCCGTTAGTGGAAATACGGCAATTGTCGGTGCATGGTATGCCGATGCACCGGATAAACCAAATTCTGGGGCAGCCTACATCTTTGAGTTCGATGGCAGTACTTGGGTAGAAAAACACAAACTCCAACCCTCTGATCCAGAACAAGACAGTAGATTTGGTTTAGCTGTAGCTATTAGTGGAAACACAGCAATGGTTACAGCCCACGATGCAGATGCACCCAACAAACCAAATGCAGGAGCAGTCTACATTTTTGAGTTCGATGGCAGTACTTGGGTAGAAAAACACAAACTCCAACCTAATGATCTACAACGGGGCGATCGCTTTGGTGTACGTATTGCCCTGAGTGGGAATAAAATAATTGTCGGGGCAGATTCTACCGATGATGGAGACAAAGCCAATGTAGGAGTTGTCTATATCTTTCAAAATGATTTGTTACCCATCAGCACTCAATCTCCAGTTGCCGCAGTTGATTTGAGTAAATGGACAACAGAGAATTACCACAATGATGCTGAAGCCAAGAAATTCAAGAAACCGAACCCTGCCCAGTGGGAAGTGGCAGCTGATGGTAAATCAGTTACTCAAACCCAGAATGCTTTACCAAGCTACTTCTTCAGCGATTTTACTACCAAAGATCACACTATTTCAGCCAAGTTTACCCCTACTGGTGGCAACAACTATATTGGTTTTGCCTTAAACTTCAACCCTGGAGATACCACCAATTCTAATGCGGATTTTCTTCTCCTTAACTGGAATGCCCGTGATTCATACACATTAAAGTTATCCAGTGTTAAAGGAACTCCAACTTTCATTCATTATACCAACTTGGATGATGCAGTTCCTGGGGAGAAAGCCGCAACCTTGAGTTCCACTAAATGGGTAGCTCATCAAACCTATGAGTTTAAGTTTGAGCGCAAGAACAACAAGTTGCAAATCTGGATTGATGGTAGCTTGGAATTTGACCTTGATGACACCTTTCCAGACGGACGTTTTGCCTGTTTCGTCGCCGCCGAACCCAATGTAGTCTTCAGCGATATTCAAGCAGATGTTTAGGTAGGTGTTAGGTGTGTTAGGTGTTAGGTTGATGGTTTTTCTAATATAGCAACCGCCAAGGCTATTAGGACAAGGGGCTTAAGCCCCTTGTTAACTTGCCTTACCTGAGAACGATGGGTGGCTTCCCTTGGAGCCTTCTGACTTGAAAGAGACGCGGGGACGCGGGGACGCGGGGACGCGGAGAAGTTTTTATTATGGGCAATTATGCCGACATGGTATAAGAGGCAGGAGGCAGGAGGCAGATGGCAGGAGGCAGAAGGTAATCCCGATGAAAAAATTTCACCACTATGCATGAAAATTCATTTCTCCGCGTCACCGCGTCCCCGCGTCACCGTGTCTCCGCGTCTCCGTGTCTCCGCTTCAAGTCAGTTTAAGTAAGCCAAGGAATTGAGAAAATCAATAATTTCTGGATCATTGGGTTTGAGCTTTAAGGCTCGATTGGCTGAAGCTATAGCATCCTGGTAACGCCCTAATTCTGCTAGAGCAATACCTTTAATCAACCATAGCTCGTAATTATCAGAAGTAATTTGAAGAGCTTTATCTAAAGAGTAAATTGCTTCATAAGGTTGCTGCCAATCCAATAACAGCAAACCGCGCCAG
Source organism: Caldora sp. SIO3E6 (assembly GCA_010672185.1). Taxonomy (GTDB): domain Bacteria; phylum Cyanobacteriota; class Cyanobacteriia; order Cyanobacteriales; family Coleofasciculaceae; genus Caldora. Next base: position 4,363 of record JAAHHL010000332.1, read on the forward strand.
TGCCAAGCAGAAGCTAAGTTAGGATTAATTTGATTGGCTCGGTTAAAGGATTCTAGAGCTTCCTTATAATATCCCACCTCATAGAGAGCTCTACCCTTACCCGTCCAAGCTTCAGCAAAATTCGGGGCAATCTTAATCGCTTGGTCGTAAGATCTAAGAGCTTCTTGATAAGCTTGCAAGTGCTTTCTCAACAAGTTCCCTCGCAGATACCAAACCACATAGTCATCTGGCTTAATTTTCACTGCTCTATCGAAAGCTATGACTGCTTCTGTCGGACTTCCTGCTAAAGCCAGTACTATCCCTTTGTCACGCCAAGCAAGGTGTAAGTCGGGCTTGATTTGTAACGTGCGATCGTAGGAGTTGAGAGCAGCTTCATACTCTCCTAAAGTATAGAATACTTGACCCAGTCCATACCAAGCTTGATAGAAATCCGGCTTAATTTGAATTCCTCGCTCAAAAGCAGTTTTGGCTTCAGAGAATCGTTCTAAGCGATATAATTGATTGCCTCGATTAGCCCAATCAATCGCATTCCAGTTTTCTGTAGCTGAAGGAGGCTCAAAAGCAGGAGCGATCGCAGCAATTTCTTGGGGTGTTAGTTGAGCAGGGAGAGAATTTTCCACTCTCAAGGGAAACTGTAATCCAGCTTGCTGTACAAGACGCAAAAAAGTACCCACTGGAATACCGGAACTGAAACCTGACTTGAGCCGCAAAACCTTCCCAGATTGCTCATCATAGATTTCTTCCCCTTCCGCCTGTCCATGAATCCCAATTACTCGCCCATCGCTATCCAAAATTGGACCACCACTCATCCCAAGTTCCGTTTTACTAGTATAAAACAGTTCATACCCCTGGGAAATCGGGTCTTGGGCATGGGTAAGAGCAAAATTTTTCCTAATCAGTAGCCCAGGGGAAAATTGACTAGTAGGCATCGTCAGATTCTCCCTAGCATTTGACCAACCAGAGACAAATATATTCCGGAATTTGGTACTGTAGTTATAGCTAGCTAAAGTCGCAACTTGGTAGTGGCGATCGCTAATAAATTGTAGTAAAGCTAAATCCACCCCCGGCAGTTGTCGCACTGTGCCGTAATCCAGATAGTATTTTTGACCATCAGGAGCAACAATTGTATACTCATCTTCTGTTGCCACCACATGGCCAGCAGTAAGCACAAAGTAACGGTTACCCTCTTTAGAAACTATGACTCCAGAGCCAGGATTGATGCCATCAATTAGTACTGTAATCTCTTGAGCCGTCTGGTTAATAGTTTCAGGAGAGAGACCAGTTGCCGGTTGTGGTGCAATGACGACAATTGCTGCACCTATTAAGGATGCGGTTATTATTGGTTGTTTGTTATTTGTCATTTGTTATTGGTTGTTTGTTATTGGTTGTTTGTTGTTTGTTGTTTGTTGTTTGTCGTTTGGGAATAGGGAATGGGTAATGGGGAATTGAAAATTACTTCCTTGTCTTCCTTGTCTCCCAAAACGCCCTCCCCTTGCTAAAGGGAAGGGGCTTAACAAGGGGCTTAAGCCCCTTGTTCTTGGGTGGGGTTAGAAATCCAGAAAAAATGTACCTATCGTAGGGTGTGTTAGCGCAGCGTAACGCACCATATTATGCTGAGATCTTGCACCATTCTCGATAGGCTTAACAAGGGGCTTAAGCCCCTTGTTCTTAGTTGGGTGGGGTTAGAAATCCAGAAAAAATGTACCTATCGTAGGGTGTGTTAGCGCAGCGTAACGCACCATATTATGCTGAGATCTTGCACCATTCTCGATAGGCTTAACAAGGGGCTTAAGCCCCTTGTTCTTAGTAAGACTTACTACAGACTTTCTAGGTACTGATTCAAATCAAAATAGACCCGTGAGCCACTTTCTCGCAGTGGTTCTATATTAGAGTTAGGGCCAGATCTAAGATCAAATAACTGTTGTACAACACGGCTAGCATCTTGACCCCGCTTGAGAGTGAATAGTACTCCTTGGCAAGGACCACCATAGGTATTGGCAACACAAACAACAGGTTGATGATTGACAATTCCAGTGGTGATGTAGTTCAAAACTCCGTTGTCATAGAAAGTTTGGAATCTCTTGGAAACATCTTTGCACCTTACTTCGGGGGTATAACCAGCACCAGAGAAGTAAGAAGAAACCCACTTGATAATTGGGTATTTACCCGCAGGTGTTCGTACAAAAGTAGTAGGTACACCGTGGCTTTTCTCACAGACAAAGATGTTACGCTGATGAGGATAATGAACAGAAGTGGGTTGATAAGCTGGATGGTTTTCTGGAGGACAAGGTAGAGCCTGTTCAGAAGAACAAGTTACCTCAACCTGAACACTACAGGACTGATGTTCCTCTGTAGGGCAAGCCTGACTAGGCTCACTGATTATGGCGGTTGCACCAATGGCGATGGTTGCTCCAGTTAGGAACTTGATTACTGATGTTAACTTCATTGATTACAGTTTATTTTGCTCGTTTTTATTGCTAGTGCAGCGGGTATGGAAATAAGTAACCAGTTTGAGATCTACAGAATCCTTACTTTATAAGCATTCTTAATTCTTAATTCCGCCCAGCGGCACTAGTCGGGTTAATGCAGAGTAAGAGAATGATGATTTTACTTTTTACCAGAGAAATCTCAGCATCTTTCTCCTGGTCATTAACCCTTGTTTCATCTATCCTGAGTTTTTAATAAATTCCGGACAGGTAGCATAAAAAATTCTTTAATTACAGGTTTTGTAATACTATTTCAGTATTTAATGTATTAAAAATTACTGTGTTATTGTGAAAAGTTACGTAAATACTGATTGTGTTAGTTAAATTGTGGAGTATCAACACAATACTCTTGAGAAAAAAGGCAGAAGGCAGAGGGCAGAGA